>CAJAYO010000076.1 GCA_903948415.1 uncultured Opitutia bacterium
AGATTGATCAGCAGCGCGAGCCGGTCCGCCTCGGCCCACCGTGCAAACTCCGCCGCCGGCACCGCCGCGACTTCCCGCAAGTAGGCATCGAGCTCGCCGGGTGCGGCCTTGAGTTTCGCGTAGTCAACCAAGCCGTCTTTGACGAACGTCGTCAGGACCCGACCGAAACGCGCATGGCGTTGGTCGAAGGACTCGGCGGCTGGCGCGGTGAGCACGAAGAAGGCGACCAACCCCAAGGAGAGCGTGAAACGAAGGCGCAGGGTGAGCATACGAGCGATGACGGAGGAATTTATTCCGTGAATCCCGGGGCCAATCGCCCCGTCGCGCAACTCGCAACCCGCGGTTTGCGGGGATAACGCCTCTGCCGCAGGTTCTCCTCCCGACATGCCGAACACGCCGCTCCCATTCCCCGCCCTCCCCGCGTTTCAGCTGCCCCTCCTCGCCGATGAGGCCGGCCTCGCCACCGTGCGGGCTTTCCTCGTCCACCGCCGGCTCGCCCAGCCCGACGAGCCTCTCGCCCTCGAGCGTCCCGGGGCGAGCAACATGAACTGCGTATGGCGCGCCCGCCTGCCCGGCCGCAGCCTCATTCTGAAGCAGGCCCGCCCCTGGGTGGAAAAATATCCGACGATCGCCGCTCCCGTGGAGCGCACCGAAGCCGAGGCCCGTTTCTATCACCTCGCCAGCCGCGACCCCGCGCTCGCCGCCCGTCTCCCGGCGGTGATCGACCACGACGCCACGGCCCACGTGCTCGTGCTCGCCGACCTCGCGCCCGCCACCTCGTTGGAAACAGGCTACGCGGGCACCACCCGCCTCACTAGGCCGGAGCTCGACGACCTCGCCGCCACGATTGGCCGGCTCCACCGGCTCGCCCTGCCTCCTGCGGACGCCGCCGGCCTGCGCAACCACGCGATGCGCACCCTCAACCACGCGCACCTGTTCGATCTGCCGCTCCGGGCCGACGGCCCGTTCGACGCCTTGCTCGACTCGGTCACGCCCGGCCTGGCCGGACTCTCGCGCGGCCTGCGCGCCGACGCCGACTACGTGGCGCGCGTGAGCGCGCTGGGCCGCCGCTACCTCGACCACGATCACCCGCACCTGATCCACGGCGATCTCTTCCTCGGCAGCCTGCTGCGCGCACCGGGCGGCGAAATCATGCTGATCGACCCGGAATTTTCCTTCGGCGGCGAACCCGAGTTCGACCTCGGCGTGTTCTACGCCCACCTGATTCTCAGCGGACACGACGACGCGACCCTCGCCCGCTGGCTCGCCCAAACCGTCGGCGCCGCCGGCCGCGACGCCACCTTCACGCGCCACTACGCCGGCGTGGAAATCATGCGCCGCCTGATCGGCGTGGCCCAACTTCCGCTCGCGCGCCCGTTACCGGCGAAGGCCGCCTTGCTCGCGCGGAGCCGAGAACTGGTCGGGTAATCGCGCGAAGGTGCGGGGCAGGTGCGGGACCGGAGCCCGTCAGAACACGTGCTTGATGCCGAAGGTCCAGTTGATGCCGTTGACCTCGTAGAACTGCACGGCGGGCGCATTCGCCCCGACTTTCTCCATGATGAGATAGGGCTCGTTGAAGATATTGCGGGCGGAGAAAAAGAAATTCATCCGCGGCGTGATCCGGTAGCCACCACCGATGTCGAGGTTGGCGCGGTGCCGGTAGAAACGCGGGGTCGTGAGGGAGATATTGGCGGGGTAGTCATCGCGCCAGTTGAGATTCGTGTAGGCGTTGAGCTTGCGGTAACTGTAGCTCAGGCCGGCGTTGATGGAGTGGGGCACCATATTGACCTTCGGGATGCTGGCGTAGCTGCGGGTGTAGCTCGCGCGGACGTTGAGCCCGCGGAACAGGTCCGGGAGGAACGACAGGCTCTGGCTGTATTCGAGTTCCATGCCCCGCACCGTGACATCGCGGTTGCTCGAGGTGGTGGTGATGAACTGGTAATTGGAGAGGTCGAGCTCACCGTTGTAGCCGTATTCCTGGGCGGTGAGGGTGTTGGAAATGAAGAGGCCCTTGACGTTATTTTGGTAGACGTTGGCGGCGAGGATACCCACGGGCTCGAAGTAGTAGGCAAGGCGCGCGGCGAAATTTCGCGACGTCTCCGGGTTGAGCGAGGGGTTTGGCAGGCGCACCGTGAGCGCATCGTCGTTGATATCCCACACGCCGGAAATGTCGCGGAAGGTGGGGCGGCGGATCGTCGAGCTGAAGCCGAACTGGGCGTCGAAGTTCTGGTTGATTTTGTATTTCACCGAAGCGCTGGGGAAATAGTTGTCGTAGCTGCCGACGCGATGGACCTTCGGCTTGGAGAAATACTGATACTTGAGTCCGTCGATCGTCGTGGCGCGTCCATTGGTCTCGGCAAAGCCGGCCCTCGCCAATTCGGCGGGCGAGCGCGGATCAAACTCGAGCGAATCGCTGGTCGTGTCTTCCCGACGGATGCCGGCACGGATGATCAGGCGCTGGATCGTGGTGGTGGCCATGAGGAAACCGGCGTCGATGGTTTCCTCGTAGTTGCGACGGTTGCCGATGAAAGCGTTGTAGAAATTGGTGACCGTAATCGTCTGCGAAAACGAATTCGGGTTGTCGCGGAAGAAGCCACCGAGACGCACGAGGTCGGGCGAGTAGACGGTGCCGCCGCCGATCGAGCGCAGGCCGGAGTCCGTGTTGGTGGCCCCCATGTCGAAGTCGAAGGGCGATTTGTAGGCGGCGTAAGCACCGCGGGCCGGCGCGCCATTGAGGCTGAAGCGCAGCGACTCGGTATCGAGGCGGAAGTCGCGAACCTCGAACCGTCGCTTCACGCCCGCCTTCCACGCGATCGGCAGAAGCTTGGTCGTGCGATAGGAGCCGATCAGTTCGCCGCTGTAGACGTCCGTCATCGCGTAGCGGCCGTCGTCGATGGTGATCGTGGGGTTCGTAAAACTGGCTCCGTCGGCGATGTCCGGTCCGCCGGTTTGGACAATCTTCCAATCGACGCTCCTCAGCGACGAACGCTGGGCAGTGTAGGCCACCCCGGCGGCCGCGGGCCCGCCGGCGTCGCGGATCGAGCCGCGACGTCCCCGCGGGTCATACCAGCTGATGGAATTGGAACCGGCGAACTTGCCCTCGAGGAGGAAATGGCCGGCGCGGTATTCGAATTTCGGTACGGCCGTCATGGTCTGCCCGAGCTTCACGATGGCGGCGGGATTGTTGCCCACACTGCCGGCGGTGGTCGCGGTGAAATTGAGCAACGGGTCGGCGCCGATGACGGTGTTGCGCGCACCGGTGTTGAAGGTGAGCGAGCGCTGCGGGTTGTTCAGGTCGGCGTAATTGTAGAGCAGCGTGAGGGAGAGGACGAGACGCTCGGAGGCTTTGAAGTCCGAGGTGAAGTTGACCGTCGAGCGGCGGTTGGTGCGCGGCGCGTGGAGGAAATTGATCGCGGTGATAACGGCGGGTCGCGGGTCGGCGGCGGTGGCCGCATAATTGTAGGTGGTGGTCGTGCGGGCGTTGGCCGAGTAGGCCATCGATTCGCTGACGTTGAGGTTCACTCCGAGGCGTTTGTTGAAGAACACGTCGGAGTAGTCGAGGATGCCGCCGGGGTGAATTTTCCGCGAGAGGCGGTCGTCGGGACCGTAGGATTCGTCAAAATTGAAGCGCGTGGAGAACGCCGTGAGATTGGCCTGCGCCGACATGCGGCGGCCGGCGCGGTCGAAGGCGCGCTTGGTTTTCAAATTGATGGTGCCGGCAGGAGCGTTGGCATCGACGTCGGCGCTGATGGTCTTCGACACCTCGATGGACTCCATGCTGGCGAGGGAAACCTGTTCGAAGGAAAACGCGCGCGCATTGCCGGACGCGCCCTGGTTGGCGTCGGCGCTGCCGAGGGAAACGCCGTCGAGCGTGACCTGCGTGTATTCGGAATCGAGGCCGCGGAGACGGATCGTGCGGACCTCGCCCTGCGTGAGATCGAGTTCGACGCCAGGCATGTGCTTGAGGAATTCACCCACGTTGCCCTCGGCCACATCGCCGAACACGTCGGAGGCGACGGTGTTGGTGATGTTCATGGAATTGCGCTGATCCATGATCGCTTTGGCGTTGCCCTCGCGCTCGGTGGAGACGGTGAACGCCGCAAGTTTGGCCGGAGCCTTCGGATCGGCGACGGCTGTTTCCATCGTGCTGATCAATTCAAAGTCCTTCGTCACGGTGCCGCTGGCCGGGACCTGGACCGTGGTCGTGATCGGACGGAAGCCGGTGTAGGTGACGACGAGCGTGACCGGCCCCGCCGCAACGGGCGAAATGCGATAGGCGCCGCCGTCTTCGGAGGTGATGACCTGGCCGGTCGTATCGACGCGGATCTGGGCGTTGCGGAGGTATTCGCCGCTGGCGGGACTGAAAACGCGTCCGGTGATGGTTCCTTCGCCGGCCGCATGGGCGGTTCCCAGCGACCAACCAACGACGACGAAAGAAAAGATCAGAGGCAGGACGTGGAGACGCGACCAGCCTCCGCGAGGGGGAGCGGAGAACTTCATAGGGCAGTGGGAGGGGAGGGTGATGAAACGAAACGCGCATGAGGGTGCTGCGCGAGACGAGAAAGTGATGGGGTGACGGTTTGGCATGTTCACGCCCGACGCTATCCCACTTTCGTGCGCGGCGAGTAGGGCGGACTTCAGTGCGCCGCCCGGAGTCGCAGACCCGCCCGCCAAAGCGTGGGACGGACTGAAGTCCGCCCTACTCCGGCATTTTCACGATGCCGCGCCGGATGGCCTCGGCGGTGGCCTGGGCGCGGTCATTCACATCGAGTTTCTCGAGGATGTGGCTGACGTGGCGTTTCACGGTGTCTTCAGAGACGCCGAGCTCGGCCCCGATTTCCTTGTTGGCCCGGCCGGCGGCGATCAGGGCGAGAATCTCGCGTTCGCGTGGAGTGATCGCGGGACCGAGGCGGAGCGCGGCGAGGCGCCGGGCCACTTCCGGCGGGAGCGAACGGTTGCCGCGCGCCACGTGCTGCAGTGCGGCCAGCAATTCGTCCCGCGAAGCGGATTTTTGCAGATAGCCGAGGGCGCCGGCATCGAGCGCGGCCTGCACCTCGTCGTCGCGGGCAAACGTGGAAAAAATCAGCACGCGCGCCGCCGGATCGAAAACCCGCAGCGCGGCGGTGGCCTCCGCGCCGCTCATCACCGGGAGCTGGAGATCCATGAGGACCACGCGCGGATGCAGCTGCCGGTAGGCCGCAACGACGTCTTCACCCCGCTCCGCCTCGCCAACCACTTCGATCGTGTCATCGAGTTCGAGCGAAGCGGCGAGGCCGCTGCGCACGACGAAGTGGTCGTCGACGATGAGCACTTTCAGACGGGAGGAAGAGTCGGAGGACATGGGCAAGGGAAGAGGATAACGCCGGAAGCCGGGGCGACTACCCCGCCGGGGGCGGGGCGGGATGGCCCGCCGCGACGTCAGCGGGGCGGAGGGGCACAACGACCGCGACGGTGGCGCCTTTTTGCAGCGTGCTGAGCCACGTGATTTCGGCGCCGATTTTACGCCCGCGTTCCCGCATGCCGGCGCACCCGAAGTGCCCGCGTTTGCGCTCGAGCGCGGTCGCAACGTCGAAACCGCACCCGTTGTCCACAATCCGCATCGTCAACTGATGCGCTCCGGCCTCGACCTCGACGGTCACATGCGTGGCGCGGCCGTGCTTGCGGGCGTTGTTGATCGCTTCGCGGGCGATCATGCGCAGATCGTGCACGGTGCCGGCCGGCAAGAACGGGAGCGCGCTCGCCGCGGCAATCCGCACGAGCACGTCTTCGTCCGCGTTGGCCCGCGCCGCGACCGACTCGAGGGCGGCCAGCAAATCGCCGGCCGTCTCGGCCGGATCGCGCAGATCGGAAATCAAGTCGCGGGTTTCAACCTGGATACGGGTGACCAAATTGCGGGACGCGCCGATGAGGCTTTTGCCTTTTTCGTCGGCCACGCGCGTCGCCAGCGCATCGAGCCGCAGGCTCACGCCGGCCAACTCCTGTTCGAGGGTGTCGTGAAACTCGCGGGCAATCCGGTGGCGTTCCTGCAACGCGGCTCCCGCCTCGATGCGGTGCCGCAGCGCGGCGGTTTGGCGCCGGACCTGGCGGCGCAAGATCGCGATCCATCCGCCCGCCAGCAGCGTCACCCCGGCGAGGGCGGCCAGCACGGCGCTCAGTCGCCGGGGCGTCCACCACGATGGCGTCCGCCGCACTTCCAGCCCGGCCGGCAGCACCGCGCGCAAACTGACCAACCCCGGGTCGCTGCGAAAGCCCGGACCGAACACGGCGGTATCGACCTGACATATTCCCGTGAGTCGGACCACGGCGCCCGCCACCGGTACGGCGGCGCCGTCGGGTAACCGCGCCTGAATCGTGCGTTGATTGCCTTGAAGGAGCAACGTCGTGCCGTCCTCGGCTTTGAAGGAATCACGCACCGTGCCGACGATCCGGACCAACCGCCCGTCGTGTTTGCCGGACAAGGGATCGCCCCGCCGGCCATAGAGCTCGTCGAGGGTCGCGACGTCCAAAGGGGCGGGCGCCGCTCCCGGCGTGCGCCCGAGCACCTCGGCATCCACGACCGACGCACTGAATCGCTCCATCGACGGAAATCCGACGACCGTGACCCGGTCGCCGGGCGCGAGCGGCGTCGGCTGCCCCAAACGCACGGCAAACGCCGACGCTCCTTGTTCCAGGAAAACCTGATCGTAGCCCAACGTCGCGGTCACCACACCTTCGAGACGCACGCGCTGTTCGCCGAGACCTGTCACCCGGAACGCGAGCAAGTCGTCGGCCGAAACGCGGGGCGCTTCCGCGGCGGGCGGCGCGGCGGCCACGACGACCACCTCGGCCCACTGGATGACGCGGAGGTAGGGTTGCACGAGCTGGCGGCGCGGCGTGTTGATCAGCCCGGCGGCGAGTCCCGTGATGCGCACGCGGTGGTCGACCAGCGTTCGCTCGGCGTCCGGGGCGGCTTCGACCCGGACTTCGATCACGCGCGATCCCATCGCGAGCCGGAGCAGACTCTTCCCCCCATCGACCGGCTGCACGGAGCGCACAATGCCCTCGACGGTGACGCGCTGGTAGTGATAGCGGCCAAAGTAGAGATCGTCGAATTGGGCCGGAATCCCCGGCGGCAACGCCCGGCGACCCAGCACGCGGAACGTCGCGTCGTCGAGCCCCGGGAGATAGAGACCGAGCCGGGTCTTGCTCGTCAGTTCGATTTCGTCGCCGACGGCCGGAGGCGGGGTCCGCGCCGGCAGGCGGAAGAAGGTGGTCGAAGTGTCATCCTGCAGGAAAACGGCGGAAGGACTTTCGACCAACACGACGACGCCGCGCAGCCGCACCGGGATGCCGCCCGCGGCTTCCGTGGGCGTGAGCGCGCGGACCTCGATGGCTTTCGTCAGCACGCGGTTTTGCGCGGGCAGCGCGCAGGGAAGCGCGAGGGCGACGAGCAGCGCGCAGACGTGGAAGCGGGACGAAAACATCGCGAAAAGAGGGGCGTGGGGAGTAGGGCGGACTTCCGTCCGCCTTGCGAGGTCGTTGCCGGGACGGAAAGCGGACGGAAGTCCGCCCGGCTCTAGCCGAACAACGCCGCGATCGGTTTTCCGCCGTCGGTGATCGGCACGGGGCGCGACGCGTTGACGAGATCTTTCGCGGGATTGAGGCCAAGCGCGGCGTAGACCGTCGCGTGGAAATCGGGCACGGAGACCGGGTGCTCGACGGGTTTGCCCGCAAGTGCGTCGGTCACGCCGTAGGCCCCGCGATGGCGCAGTCCGCCGCCGGCGAGCACGAGACTGAACGCCGACGATTGGTGGCCGCGGCCGCCGCCGCCGTCGAATTGCCCGGGGCGGCCGAACTCCGTGCCGATCACAATGAGCGTTTTGTCGAGGAGCCGTTTTTCCTGGAGATCGGACATCAGCGCGGAGAGCGCGGTGTCGAGCTCGCGGATGAGGAGGTGCTGGTTGAGCTGGCCGGCGTTGTGGGTGTCCCAGCCGGCCCCGTTGATGAAATTGAGATTGTGCGAGACCTCGATGAAGCGGACGCCGGCCTGCACGAGCCGGCGCGCGAGGAGACAGCGCTGGCCGAATTCTCCGCCGTAACGTTGGCGGACGGACCCGGGTTCCTCGCCCAGTTGGAAGTGCCGCATGAAGCCGGGGCCGGCGAGGCGGAGCGCTTCGCGTTGCACTTCGGCGTAGTCGGCCAGCACGGCGTCGTCGGCGGCGCGTTGCTGGAGCGGCTCGAGCAGGCGTTGGCGGGCGGCGCTGCGCGCGGGATCGATGCCGTCGGGCGGCGTGAACCCGGCGGGGCCGGACTCGGTGTCGACGAGATAAATGTAGCCGTGTTTCGCCCCCAAAAAACCGGGACCGCGACTGACGCTGGGATAGCCGATGAGAAGGTAGGCGGGCAGCTCGCTGCTCACCGCGCCGCGTTCGTGGGCGACGATCGAACCCATCGACGGATAAATCGTGCTGCCGCTCACCGGACGGCCCGTGTGGACGAAGTTGGTGGCGAGCGCGTGCTCGATGCCGAGCTTGTGATTCACCGTCCGCACGGCGGTCACGTGCTCGGCAAGGCGGGCGGTTTGCGCGAGATGCTCCGTGTAACGCACGCCCGGCACAGCCGTGTCGATCAAGTCGTAGTCGGTCCCCGGCAGAGAGGGCGAAGACTTGGAGTTGCCGCGTTTTTTCGGATCGAAGGTGTCGATCTGCGACATGCCGCCGCCGAGCCAAAGGAAAATGCAGTGCTCCGCTTTGCCGCGTGGGGCCGCGACGACGGACGAGGAAGAGAGGGAACCCGGCGCGGCGCCGAGGCCGCGGGGTAAGGTCGTGGCGGCGGCGAGCGCGGCGGCCTGGGTGAGGAAGGTGCGACGGTTCATGGGAATGCTCAGTCAGAGAATATGCGTCCATTCGGGCGCATTGACGAGGGCCCACGTGACATCCTCGAGGCGACGGCGCCAGTCGGGATCGAGCCGCGTGGTGGCGGGATCGCCGCGGCGGGCGGCGGCCTCTTCCGCGAGGCGCCACGTGTTGGCTTCGCTCTTCATGTGGTTGGACCACGCGACGTAGTTCGGACGCACGCGGGGCGTCGCAGCCGCGGACGGAGATTCGACTTTCGCGGCGGCGATGCGCGTGTCGTAGCCGGGGCGGAGCAAGCCGGTGTAGATGCCGCGTTCGGCCGTCGTCGGCAGGCGCGTGAACATGCGGAGAAACAAACGCTCCACGAGCACGTCGAGCGGCTGGTGGTCGAGGGCGAGGCGGGTGAGCCCGTGGTCGTCGCTGAGCCGCGTGAGCCACGTGGTCATCGTGCCGTTGGAGAGGAGCGCCGGCTGGAGAACGTTGGCGGCGACCTCGCGTACGCCGCTGCTCGCGTCGGGGCGGGCACCGCGCCAGCCGAAGACCTCCAGCACCTCGGCGACCGCCTGGATGCGCGGCAGCATGAGGCTCGGGCGGTCGCGCTCGTTGGACGTCGAGGCCAGCATCCACGCGCGACTCGCGCGACCGAGATCGAGGGCGTTTTCCGTCGTGCGCACACTGTCGACGTCGAG
>CAJAYO010000077.1 GCA_903948415.1 uncultured Opitutia bacterium
CCATGCCGGAAATAAAGGGGGCCTGCTGGTCGAGGTCGAACAGCTGGAACTCCTTCACGAAATCCTCGGTGAGGACCGAGATGGAGAACGGCAGATTGATGAGTTCGGTAGCGACGCGGGTGCCGGAGGCGCTTTCCGTCGCGATGAAGCCGTCGTCCTTGGAGGTATTGACGCGAAACTCGGTCAATACTTGGACCTCTTCGGAGGCGGGTTTGGGCGCAGTCTGGGCGAGCGCGACGGCGGCGGGCAGGAGGGTCGCCAGCAAGAGGAACTTTCGAGCAGGGATTTCGGCTTTCATCGGGGTGTGGATTGAGTGAAGGGTTACCCGAGCGAGGGTCAAACGGACCGAGGGCATTGCAACCCAGTGTGGATCGTGGGGGGCGCGGACACGATTGTCGTGCCTTTGAAACCCTTCAATTCGGAGACCGGCCGGCATCGCGGCGGCGCGCCTTGGGTCGACGCAACGAGACGCGGCCGCGCGCGGCGGCTCTCTGGCGGGTGCATCCGTTGCGTGGGGCATCGACCGTCGGCGTGGCCGCGTTTCTCCAGTTTCACCCCAAATCGGAGCATTGGGGCAGGTGGTCCTGCATTCCGCGACGAGTCGCCACCGTCGACGGGCGGGACGCGAAAGACGCCGGCGCAAACGGGAAGGAGGAAGACGGGCCGGTTCATCTCGGGGAAGGCGACACGCTGCGGTAGCTCGGGCCGAACTTGAGCTCGCGGACTGCCAGCGGTTTGGTGCCACCGTTCGCGAACGTCACCCACTGCACCTTTTCCGCGGCGGAGAATTCCTTGGCGTTGAGGTGCCAGGCGTTGTTCACGCTGGTGTTGCCCTGCGCATCTACGTTTGCGTGGAAGAACGGTTCGCGCTCAGGCACCTGGTCGGACTCGAACACGCCCAGGCTCACTGTGGCGCGACCACCGGCGGTCAGCGGCGGCGTGTAGCGCCCGATCCAGATCAGTTCGCGCTCCGCCACGAGCCAAGGCTCCGACCGCCGGTTGGCCGGAAAGGCCGTCGCGGTGCTGACCTCGCGGGCGAAACCCGCGCGCAACCCCGCCGCGCCGCTGCCGCCGACGCCGAAGACCTTCTTGTCGCCCGCACCAAACGTAGCGGCCAGCTCAGAGCCCGCGGCCAGCGTCGCGCGAAAGCTGAAATAGCTGGGAAATTCCCCCTGCGTCGCCAGCGGCACGGCCGCGGACAACGCCACCCGCGTTTCGCGGCCCGGGCCGATCTTCGCCGGCTCGCCTGTGAGGAGCGCGTGCGTCGGCGTCGCCGTCAAGAGGCGTGCGGGCCGGTAGACGCGCACATAGTCCACCGCCATGTAGGTGCCGTGCGCGGCATCGGTCAGCGGGGTCCACGACTCCGGCCAGGGCAGGTTGCTGAACACGATGTTCATGCGGTCGCCGGTGTAGCCGCCGAAATACGACCAGTCGTCCTGGCCAAACTTGCCGTAGGCTTCCCGCTCCCGATTCGGAAACCACTGCGCGAACTTGCCGACGCCGGTGCGGTATTGGTCGTGGTAACGCGCGTGGGTTTGTCCCCGCCACACCTCGCGGCCGTCCAGGAAATAGATCATCTCGTGCTCCCCATACCAGAGTGCCCACGTTTGATACCGGTCGAAGGGATGCTCCACCAAAATGCCCTGCGCGACGTGGTCGCTTCCGCCCTTCGTGTTTTTCGCGTAGGCTTGGGTCTTCCAGTCGTGCCACGCGATGTGCGCGCGCCCGACCGCGCCGGAGGCGCGCGCGTCCTGCCGCGTTTCGACGATGTCGATCTCGTAACGGTCGCCGATACCGTCGCGCTTGCCGGCGATGCACGACATCCAGAACGCGTTGTTCACGCCCGTGGCCTGGCCGGGCTTGAAGCGGACTTCGATGAGCACGTTGTTCTCGATCGTGGCGCGCGTGGAGACAAAACCGGCGGTCCACTTCGACCGGTGCTGGCCGGCCGGGCGCGCCTCCTTGCGCACGTGCAGGCGCAGCTCGCCGTCGCGCACTTCGAGGTTGTCCGGCCCCCGCGCGGTGTCGCGCGAGAGGCCCTTGTCGTAGGCTTGCGATTCCCACACGGCCGGATCGAGCCGCGTGCCGTCGAACTCGTCCGCGAAGACCAGCGCCAGCACCTCGTTGAACGGATTGACCGACGGCGGTGGCCCCGCCGCACCGGACGCAGCCACACCGCAGCCGAGGAAGATCAGGGAGTGCGCACCCGAGCGGAAACCGGGCTTCATTCGGCAGAGAAGAAACCAGGCGGCGAGGAACGCGCCGCAGGCCCCGCGCGCTGGCGGGGGTGGATCTTGCCGGAGGGGGAAACTCTTTCCGCGGTGGGCGACGTTCATGGGAGTTGCCGGAAAAAAGGGGCCGCCGGCAGGCCGTGAGCGTTGAGCAGCCAGCCGGTGGGAAAAGCGCGCCACGCATGACGCACCGCCGTCGGACGTAAGCCGGCCGGCACGGGCAGCCGCAGGCGCCCGCCATCGAGAATCTCCGGCGCGGCGACGGCGACGAACTGCCCGTCCGCCCCGGCGATCTCGAAGGCTTGCGCGGCAACGCCCCCAAGTCTCAGGCCGTCGCCCGCATGGGCAAAGGTGAGCTCCACCGCCCCCGGTTGGGCGACGGCCTGCACCCATTGCGGCCCACGATCCTCGATCGCTTCGCCGTAAACGGCACGTCGCGCCAGTCGGGCGAGCCGCTCGCCGATCTCCCGTTTGCGTGTCGGATGGATATCGGTCGCATCGCCCACGTCGATCGCGATGGCCTGCCCGGTTGCGGGCAAGGCGAGCGTGGCGGTCTGCGCCTCACGCAGGGCGATCCAATCGGCGTGCGTGGTCGTCGGCGGCATTTTGTCAAAGCCCGGCAACTGCACCCAAAAAAAGGGCGCATCGGGCGCGTTGAAAGCGCTCCGCCACTGCCGGATCAACGCGCCGAAGAGCTGCTCGTATTCGGCGGCGCGGCGGGCGTTGCCCTCGCCCTGATACCAGAGGAAACCGCGCACGGCGTAAGGCACCACGGGCGAGATCATGCCGTTGAACAACGCGGACGGCTCCTGCTGGTGATTCGGGCCGACGGGCGGGCTCGGTTTATTGGGGGCCTTCTGTCCTGGAGTGCGCGCGGCGGCGGAGTCGGTCGCCCATTTCTTCAAGGCGACCTCGTAACGAGCCAACGCGGCGGGATGCCTGGCCATCACTTCCGCCCAGCGATCAGCGACGACCTTGAACGCCGGTTCGCTCGCCAGCGCCTCCGCACTCATCCAGCCCTCCACATGACTGTTGCCGTGCGAGCAATTGATCAGGCCGACGGGCACGCGCAGCGACTGCCACAGTTCTCGCGCGAAATGATATCCGACCGCGCTGAACTCGCCCGCCGTCGCCGGCGAGCAGACCTCCCAGGCGGCGGGCGCTTCCTCCTGGCGGGTCGTGCGCGGATTGCGGCCCACCTTTAATTGCCGGATTTGCGGGAAGTCGGCCGCGGCGATGTCCTCGCCCGCCGCCGCCGCGAAGCGCAGCCGGAATTCCATGTTCGACTGCCCCGAGCAAAGCCAGACCTCGCCGACAAGCAGGTCACGCACAACGACCCGGGTGAGCCCCTCGGCCACAAGTTCTACGGGCGTCGCGCTCGCCGCGCGGGCCGGCAGGTCCACGCGCCAACGGCCCGCGGCATCTGTCGTCGTCTCGACCGGAGCGGTATCTCCAAGCGTCACGCGCACGCGCTCGCCCGGATCGGCCCAGCCCCAGACGGGCAACGGCCGGTCGCGTTGCAGCACGGCGTGGTTCTGGAACGGCGTGCCGAGCCGGACGCCGGCCTGCAAGTCCGCGGCGCCGAAGAGGAGGACGGCAGCCAGACGGACGCCGAGAACGACCGGGGCGAGAAAACCCGAACGGAAAACTGTCTTCATGAGGGAGCGGGGAAAAAGGCGACGAAGAACAACGAAGGGATTAGTTCGGACGCAGCGTGAGCGACGCATCCAAGGAGTAGGTCTGGTTGGCGACGGTGTTGAATTCCACCGCCTTGTCCCCGAGCCGGACCTTGCACCGCCCCCCGGCGAGGGAGGTCACCGTCGCTTTCAGCAGCACGCCGTTCTTCCAATGGATATCCACCAGAAACGCGCCGCGGGCGCGCAGCCCCTTGATGTGGCCCGTGCGCCAGGTTTCCGGTTTGGCCGGCAGCAGGTGGATGCCGCCGTCGTGGCTTTGCAGGAGCATTTCGGCCATGCCGGCGACCACGCCGAAATTTCCGTCGATCTGGAAACACAAGGTGCTTCCGCCTTGGCGCGAGTGCGTGCTGAACAGATTTCCGAGCAGGAATTTTGACGCGAAGGAGTCGAGCAGGTCCGTGGCCAGCTTGGCATCGCCGAACCGGGCCGCGAGGCACAGGTGCCAGGCATTCGACCAGCCGGTCAGCATGCTGTCCTGCGCGAGCCGGCGCTGCTGGGCCTTGCGGGCCGCCGCGAACAGGACGGGATTGGACGAATGGGTAATTTCGTATCCCGGATAAACCGGATACAAATGAGACACGTGCCGGTGGTGCGGCTCGGGCTCGTCAAAATCCTCCAGCCATTCCTGGAGTTGGCCGTGCCGGCCGATTTGGAACGGCGACAGCCGCGAACGCGCCGCCTGGAAATCCGCCGCGAGCGGAGCATCCACGCCCAGGATCGCCGCGGCCTGCGCCGTGTTGGCGAACACCTCGGCGAGAATCGCGCGCGACATGGTTGTCCCCAAGGAGGCTGAGCCCGACTTGGCCACGCCATTCTCGCGGTAGGTGAACGTATTTTCCGGCGAATATTCCGGCAGGCCGTGAACCAGATAGTTTCGGCCCGGATACTCGACGAGGTTATCCAGGTAAAACAGCGCCACTTCCTTCATGTAGGGATAAGCGACGTTGCGGAGATACTCCCGGTCCTGCGTGAACAAATAGTGCTCCCAATAATGCTGCGCGATCCAGCCCGGGAACGAGGTCCAGTCCCCGGACTGGCTGGCCCGCAGACCCCATTGGGACATGCCGCCAAACGTGACACCCCGCGCGCCGTAGTTGACCTCGGCGTAGGGCTTCACGTCCGCCAGGCGGGGCGGGAAAAAATCGAGCAGTACGCGGTGTGCCTCCGGGTGGTTGGTTACGTCCGCCGCCCAGTAGTTCATCTCCACATTGATGTCGCTGGTGTGATGTCCCTTCCACGGCGGCAGCAGCGAATCGTTCCAGATTCCCTGCAACGCCGGCGGGAGCGTGCCCTCGCGGGAACTGGCGATCATGAGGTAGCGGCCGAAGTTGAAGAGGAGCTTGAACAGGTCGCTGTCCCGGGGAGCCCCGCGCAGGCGGGCGTCCGTCACCCCGCGCTGAAAGGCCTGCACGCGCTTGTCGGTCGGCAGGTCGGCCGCAGGACTCTTCTCCAGCGAAAATTCCACGCGGTTGAAGAGGGGCTGGTAGTCGTGCA
>CAJAYO010000078.1 GCA_903948415.1 uncultured Opitutia bacterium
CGAACGTCGTGGCGCGGCCGTTGGCATCGACCGGGTGGCCGGCGGCGACGACTTCATCGCGCTGGCGGGGATTGAGTTCGTTGAACTCGTTCTGCGTGCGCTCCCAACGGAGTCCGCCGACGACGGTGAACTTGCCGGTGACGCGGGTTTGGATCTGGCCGTAACCGGCGCTGACGGTCTGGCGTACGTCGCGCGTGGAGACGAGCGTCGTGGCGTAGTTGGCCGGCGTGCCGATGTTGGCGAACTGCGCGGGGTTCGAGCGGAAGAGATCGGCGACTTGGTTCGCGTTGACGCGGGGGATTTCCCCGCGGACGCCGGCCGGGTTGTAGAGGTTGAGGGCATTGCTGGTGCCGAGATCGAAGGGCTGGAGGGCAACGAAGCCGAGGTTGGCCCACGAGGAGCCGACGGAGGTGGCGGCGGGCGTGCCGGCCGCGTTGTAGGTGACGACATCGCCGCCGGGGCCGATGTAGCGCCAGACGGACATGGCGTCGTTGGTGCGGTTGTCCCGGTTTTCTTCGGTCCACTTGCTGCCGAATTTTACGACGGTGGGGAATTTTCGCAGGAAGGACGGCGTCCAACGGGCATTCAACGCACCGGACCAGATATCGGTGATCCACGTGCGGTCGATATTGGTGAGGCGCGTGCCGCCAGACCAGTTAGCGAGGTTGAACCAATCGGGACCGGAGGTTTGGCGGATCGTCCACTCGTAGGATTCGGCGCTGGGGCGCGTGGCGCTCCAACTGCTGGGAAGCGAGAGGGCGTCGCCACCGGCGAAGCCGCGCTCGTGACCGTCGTAATTATTGACCGAGCGGGAATTCGAGGCGACGCCATCGATGAGCCAGTTCTGGTGCTTGTATTCAAACTTTGGAGAATAGGTGCGCGTGTAGGTGAGCTTGTCGCCGGGCCCGTTGGCCATGGCGACGTTGGCGGAGTTGGCGGTGCCAGCGCGGTTGGCCGTGAGGTCGGTGAGCGAACCGAGGATGGAGGGGCGGCCGTTGTTCACGTTAGCGTTGTCGTTGGCGGCGGTGAACGTGAGCGTGCGGTTCCAAAACTCGGAGTCGGCGTAGGTGTAGATGCCGGTGAGTGAAAGCGAGAGGCGGGGGGAAACCTTGTAGTCGACGGTGACGGTGGCGGACTCTTTCAGCACCGTGAGCGGGCCGTCCTTGAACGCGATGGTGCGCACGACGAGCGGGCGGGGATCGGTGGCGGTGGCGGCGCGGCTGTAGCCGTTGGCCATCTGATATTGCTCGGAGTAGGAGCTCGCCCGGCTCGCGCTGGCGAGGATGCCGAGGCGGTTGTTCAGGAAGGCTTCGGAGTAACCGAGGGAGTAGTTGGGTTTGAACTTGGTCTCCTTGCTCTCGCGGTTGCCCCACGTGCGCTTCAGGTGGAATTCCTCGTCGTTGAAGTTCACGCCGAAATTGTAGTCGATGCGGCGGCCCCGGCTGTCGAACGCGCGGCGCGTGCGCATGTTGATGGTGCCACCGGGAGTATCGGCGTCGGCTTCGGCGGTGCGGGTAAAGTTCACGTCGATCGACTCGATGGCGTTGATGGAGAAACCCTCGAAGCTGGTGGCGCGGGAGGCATCGCCACCGCCGCGGTTGGCATCGGCGCTGGCCGTGCGGACCCCATCGAAGGAGACACCGACGTATTGGGACTCCATGCCGCCGAGGGTGGGGCCGCGCGCCTGGGACTCGACGTAGTCGATATCGACGCCGGGCAGATATTTGAGGAACTCGCCGACGTTGCCGTCAGTCACGTCGCCAAAAATATCGGCGGAAACGGAGTTGCCGATGTTCATGCTGCGGCGCTGCTCCATGATCGCCTTCGAGTTGCCCTCGCGCTCGGAGTCGACGGTGAAGGCCTGCATCTGCACGATCCCGTTTTTCGTGGTCGGCGGAGCGCTGTCCGTGCTGACGAGGGTGATCTCGCGCACGGCGGGCTGGCCGGCGGTGACGGTGAAGGCATCCTTCGCGGTGGTATAGCCGGTGAAGGCGACCGCGACGGTAGCCGGACCGGCGGCGACGTTGTTAAATTGAAACGTGCCGTCGCTCTCGGTGTAAGTCACCTGATTGGTGCCTTCGAGGCGGACCTCGGCGTTGCCGACGTAGGCTTTGGTCGCGGGATTATACACGCGGCCTTGGACGGAGCCGGGAGCGGCCGGCTGGGCGTGAGTGGTGATGACGGCGGCCAGCCAACAGGAGGCAAGCGCGGCAAGTTTCCGCCAATACGGCAGCCGATGGAAGGGAGGTGTAGTCATGGGTAGGTGGGTTGGGCCG
>CAJAYO010000079.1 GCA_903948415.1 uncultured Opitutia bacterium
CCGAGCAACCACGTGAGCCGCTCGCAGAATTCCTGGGTCTCCCGCCAACTCACCGAATCCACCGGCAGCCCACGGCCCGCCTGGCGGCTTGGATTGGTGTTCATCACCCGCTGATAAATTTCCTGCGGCACCTCGGTGCGGAACATCAGCAGGCCTCCCGCCTCCGGCAACGGTGCCAGCCGGGCAAAAACCTGCTCCTGCAACCCATCCAACTCGCCCGCCCGCAACGCGAGGTAAGCGAGCTTGCGTTGCAACGCCGGATCGAGCGACCGGCTGCGCGGAAACTCCGCCCCCACTTTCTCGAAAATCTTTGACGCCACCGCGAGTTTCTCGGCCGCCGCGCCATTTTGGCGCCGCCGCAACGCCGCGGCAATCTCCCGGTCGATCTCCGCCGCCCGCCCCAGCAACGCCGCCGACAGCACGGTTTGCCGCCGTACTTCAAATTCCTCGACGCGCGCCTCCGACGCGAAACGGCTGCGCGAAAACTTCGCGTTCACCTCGCGCAAAGCCGCCGCCGCCGCCGCGTAGGACGCCGCCGCTTCCTGCGTCCGCCCGCCCTTCGCCGCCGCGTCGCCCTCGCGCTCCCGCGCCGCCGCCACCGCCGCCAGGCCCGCCGCCCGCAGCGTCTCGATTTCCCGGTCGATCTTGTCGAGCGCCGGCAGGTCCGCGGAGCGCGTCGCCGCAAAGCGCTGGTTTAGTTCCGCCTGCGCGTTCCGCGCTTCCCCGTAGGCCTTGAGGGCCTCGTCCCAGCGCTCCTGCGCCACCGCCGACCGCGCCAATGTCAGATAATTTCCGACCGCCGCATGCAACGGCACCGCGTCGCCCGCGTCGATTTCCTGCGCGAGCCGCGACTCGCGCGGCACGTCTTTCAGTTCCTCCGCCGTGGCATTTGCGTTGGCCTCGCGTTGCAGCCGCAGCGCCTCCCGCAGCTTCTCGCGCGCCTCCGCACCCTGCCCCGCCCGCTCGGCCGCCACCGCCTCCTTTTCCAACACCAGACTCCGGGCCTGGGCCGCGCGCGACCGCTGCGAACCCTGCGTCCCTTCCAACCGCGCCAACTTCTCCGTCTGCTCGGTGGTCGCCGCCGGTTGGAGACGCAGCAGCTCGCGCTGTTTTTCGATCACCCGGTTCAGCATCGCCCCGGCCGCCTCCGCCGAGGCGCCGGACTCCAGCGCCCGCTGGTAGGTTTTTTCGAGCAGATCGACTTCTCCCGCCACGCGCTGAACCGCCGCCAAGCGCGCCGCCGCCTCCTTGGGCGGTGCGGCAAGTGGCTTCGTCGCCTTGGCCGGACCGAGCAAAAACCACCCCAACCAACCGGCCAACGCCAACACCACCGCCGCGGCGATCGCCGGCCCGACAAACGGTTTCACCTCTTCGAGGCGCTCGTCCCAGGTCGGTTTGTAAGGCATGCCGACGAGAGGAAAAGTCGGCCCGCGCAAAATGCAACGCGATCCCAACCCGCTGCGCGGTTGCGGCCCGCGCACCCCGTCTCCGCCGCCGGGCTCGACACCGCCGGCCGTTTTTGCGTTTTTTCGCCCGTGCCTGCCCTTGCCCAACTCACGATCCTCGCCCCCGGTCTCCTCGGCGGGTCGGTCGCCCGCGCTGCGCGCGTCCACGGTGTCGCCGCCCGGATCGTTCTCTGGGCCCGCCGCCCGGAGTCGCGGCTCACCCTCCGCGCACAACCGTGGTGCGACGCCGTCGCCGACTCGCCCAACGCCGCCGTGCAGGGGGCCGACCTCGTCGTGATCGCCGCCCCGGTCGACCAGATCGTCCCCCTCTGCCGCCAAATCGCCCCCGATCTCCCTTCCGGCACCCTCGTCACCGATGTCGGCAGTGTGAAAGGCGAGATCTCCCGCCTAGGCCACGCCGCCCTCGCCCCCCGCGCCCACTTCGTCGGCGCACACCCCATGGCCGGCTCTGAAAAAACCGGCTGGGAACACAGCACCGCCGGCCTCTTCCAACAGCGCACCTGCTTCGTCACTCCGCTCGCCGATACGCCGCCCGCCGCCACCGCCGCCGTCGTCGCGTTCTGGCATGCCCTCGGCTCCGAGGTGGTCACCGTGGCACCCGACCAGCACGACGAAATTGTCGCCCACATCAGCCACCTCCCGCAGGTGATCGCCTCCAGTCTCTGCGGTTTCCTCGCGAAAAAAAATCCCGCCTGGCGCAATTACGCCGGCGGCGGCCTGCGCGACACCACCCGCATCGCCGCGAGCGATCCGCAGATCTGGCGCGCCATTCTCGAACAAAACCGCGACGAAGTCCTCCGCGCCCTGAGCGGCTTCGAGGACGAACTCCACGGTCTTCGCACCGCCCTCGCCAACCGCGACTACCTCGAAGTCGCCGCCCGCATCGAACGCGGGAAAGCCTATCGCGACCACTTCCGCCCCGCGCCGTGAGCCCGGAAACCCGCGCCCGCCGCCGCCAGAAAATCGCCCTGCGCGCCGCCCGCTGCGCCCAACGGCATCGAGGGGGCTGGCACTGACGCGGGAAGAACCTCTCCCCCGGCCCATTTCACCCAGGGGTCTGTTTTGGCCCGTTTCTCTTGGCGCTCGATATCCTGATCGCCACCGCGGGTGGGGTTCTTGCCGCGCATCGCCAACCATCGTCCCCGCCGTCGCACCCTTTGGCGGAGGAGCCGCGCCGAGCTCCTTCGGGCTCCGTCTGCGTCCGCGATCGCTCCAATCCCACCCCGAGACGCACGACCCGCGGGCCGGCCCCCGGAGGGTTGAGGCGCTGAGGAGCGGACTGAAGCGCCTGTAATTCCTCCTTGGCGCGCGCCGCCCGGTCCGCGACGCTCTCACCTTTCTCCATGCCGCTGCCCGACCTCCTGCCTATCCGGCCCTTCATCCGCCCCGCCCGCGGCGAAGTCACGCTGCCCGGCTCGAAGAGCCTCACCAACCGCGCCCTCCTCCTCGCCGCCCTCTCGGACCGGCCCGTCACGCTCACCGGCGCCCTCTTCAGCGAAGACACCCATTTGATGGCCGAGGCCCTCCGCCACCTCGGCTTCACCGTCACCGCCGACGAATCCGCCCACACCTTACACGTCTCCGCCCAAGCGAACGGCTTCCCCGCCAACGCCGCGCCCATCGATCTCTTCGTCGGTCTCGCCGGCACCGCCGCGCGTTTTCTCACGGCCCTCTGCGCCGCCGCCCCGCGCGGCGTCTACCGCCTCGACGGTGTGCCGCAAATGCGCAAACGCCCGATGAAACCCCTCATCGACGCTCTCCGCACGCTCGGCGCGGATATCCGCTGCCCCGGCGCCGAGGGCTTTTTCCCTCTGGAAATCCACGCCCGTGGCCTCCGCGGCGGTCCGGTCGGCATCGACGCCAGTGAAAGCAGCCAGCTCCTCTCCGCGCTCCTCATGGTCGCCCCGCTCGCGGCCGATGCCATCGAACTCACGTTGTCCGGTCAGGTCCGCCGGCCGTTTGTCCAAATGACGGCGCGGCTCATGGAGATCTTCGGGCAGCCCCCGCTGGCGGTTGCCGCCGAAAACCGCTTCCGCCTTCCCGTCGGCTCACGCTATGCGGTCGCGAACGGGGCCTATGCGATCGAACCCGACGCCACCGCGGCCAGCTACTTCGCGGCCCTCCCGCTCGTCACCGGAGGCCGGCTCACTCTGAAGCATCTGCAAGGGGGCCTGCAGGGCGATACGGCCTTCCTCGCCGTCCTCCAGCAGGTCGGCCTGACCGCCGAAGAAAACCCCGACGGAGTCACCGTGGCGTCCTCCCCCGCCCTTTCTCCCCGTGGCGTCACCCAGAATTTCTCCGAGTTCTCGGACACCTTTCTCACCCTCGCCGCCCTCGCCCCGCTGCTCGCCGGCCCCACCACGATCACCGGCATCGCGCACTCGCGCAAACAGGAGACCGACCGCGTCGCCGGCATGGTCGCCGAACTCCGCAAACTCGGCCAAGACGTCCACGAACACGAAGACCAGGACGGCCTCACCATCACGCCGCGCCCGCTCGTGCCCGGCGTCGAAATCGAGACCTATGGCGACCACCGCTTCGCCATGAGCTTCGGGATCCTCGGCTGCCACAATCTTCACGGCGACGGACGTCCGTGGCTGTCGATCCGCCAGCCGGCCTGCTGCGCCAAAACATTTCCTCACTTTTTTGAGTTGCTGGAATCGCTGCGGAAAAACTCCCTCGCTCCGTGACCGCCGCCCCCTCCCCCTTCCTCATCGTTGCCATCGACGGCGGCGCCGCATCCGGCAAGTCCTCCTCCTCGCGCATCATCAGCGAACGGTTCAACCTGCTCCACGTCGACACCGGTTCCTTCTACCGCGCCCTCACCGCCGGCATGTTGCGCGCCGGCGCCTCGCCCACCGATCTCCCAACCGTGCAGGCCGCCCTCGCCGCCCTCCGCCTCGGCACCCGCGTCACCGGCCGCTCCGCCGAGATGGAAATCGACGGCCGGCCCGTGGGCGACGACATCCGCAGCCGCGCCGTCAACGACCACGTCTCCCACTTCGCCGCGATTCCGGAACTGCGCGCCGCCCTCCTCGCGTATCAGCGCGGCCAGGCCGACGTCGCCCGCGCCCACGGCTTCCGCGGCCTCGTCATGGAGGGCCGCGACATCGGCTCCGTGATTTTCCCCGACGCCGATTTCCGTTTCTTCCTCCACGCCGATCCCGCCGAGCGCGCCCGCCGCCGCGCCAACGAGGGCCAGCACGACTCCATCGTCGAACGCGACCGGCTCGATTCCTCCCGCAAGACCGCCCCGCTCGCCTGCCCGGTCGGCGCGATCTCGATCGACACCACCCACGTCACGCTCCCCCAGGTCGTCGAACAGATGGCCACCGCCATCGCAACGAAACTCGCCGCCCCATGAGCCGCGCCTTCCCCCAGGACGGCATGCAGCCGATCTACGGCGTCTGTCACTATCTCATCGGCGTGCTCTACGGCATGTTCTTCCGCGGGGATGTCGTGGGCCTCGAACACCTCCCGGCCACCGGCGGATTTCTCGTCGCGGCCAACCACACCAGTTTTCTCGACCCGCCCTTCATCGGCTGCCAGGTCCCCCGGCAAATCGCCTACTTCGCCCGCAAGACCCTCTGGAAAGGCGGCTTCGCCTCCTGGTGGCTCGATTCCGTCGGCACCATCCCCGTCGACCGCGACGGCGGCCAGGATGTGAGCGCGATCAAACGCGTGCTCAAAGCGATCAAGGACGAACGCGGCCTCATCCTTTTTCCCGAGGGCACGCGCTCCCTCGACGGCCAACTCCAAGCGGCGAAAGCCGGCGTCGGCCTGATCGCGTGCCGCACCCGGGTGCCCGTAGTGCCTGTCCGGATTTTTGGCTCGTTCGAAGCCTACGGCAAAGGCGCGAAACTCCCCCGCCTCGGCACGCGTGTGACCGTTGTCTTCGGCCGGCCCGTCCTTCCTGCGACCTACGACGAGCCCTCGGCGGGCAAAGAGCGCTACCAGATCGCCAGCGAACGCATCATGGCGCACATCGCCGCGCTCCGTCTGCCCGCGCCGGCCGTGATCTGATCAGGCCGGCGTCACCGCGCCCGCGGCCCGCGCTCACGTCTCCGCGAAGCCGTCGCGTCCCACGGCCTCGCTGACCTCCTCCCACCGATCCAGCGCACCGCGCTCGATGGCGCCCCCGCCAAGGATCGCGACCTCGCCCGCGACTGGGCCGCCAACCTCGCCGCGCTCGCGGCGGCGCGGTCCGTGCCGCCCCGGCCCACGGGTCGGTCTCGGCGCCAACGCCGCCTCCCCCACCGCGGCGCAACCTTCCGCCCCGTCGTGATCGCCAAGGTCGCCGGCTTCGTTCCCCAAAAAAACGCACCGGCCTCGTCACCCGCACCGGCGCACGCGGCCCCGTCACCGCACCCCGCGCGCCCCGCGCCGACGAACTCGCCCCCGCGCCATCCTTCCGCCGCTATCGCCCCCTTCTCGCGCCCATCGCCGCCAGGAAAAACTTCACCTCCGCCGGCCAGGGCCGCCTTTCCGTCCAGCGCGGGCCGCGCTCCGCCGACGAAGTCCTCGTCAACCGGGAAACCGCCGCCGCCTTCCGCCCCTGGGCCGGCCGACCGCCGTGGCCTTGGCGCTCACCGCAACCCGCTCGCCTTGCGCGCCCGACCGATCACCTGCTCCGCCACGGCGCGCGCCCGCTGCGCTCCGGCGCGCAGCACGGCGTCGACGTGATCCAGGTTCGCCGCCAGTTCCGCGCGCCGCGCCCGCGCCGCCGCGAAGTAATTCCAGTAGTGCTCGAACAGCGCCTTCTTCAGATCGCCGTAGCCGAGCCCGCCCGCCCGCAACCGGTTTTCGTAATCCGTCGCAACCGCCGGTGCCGCAAAAAACTTCAGCAGCTGGATCGCGAGATTCTTGTCCGCGTCCGGCTTCGGCTCCGCCGGCGTCCGCGAGTCCATCACGATGCCCATGATTTTTTTCCGCAGCGCCTTCTCGTCGCCGAAGATCTCGATCGTGTTGCCGTAACTCTTCGACATCTTCTGCCCGTCGAGCCCGGGAATGACCGCCACCTCGTCGCGTATCTCCGATTCCGGGACGACGAGCGTTTCGCCATAGGCCTCGTTGAACTTGATCGCCATGTCGCGCGTCATCTCGACGTGCTGCTTCTGGTCGCGTCCCACCGGCACCCGGTGCGTATCATAGAGCAGGATATCCGCCGCCATCAGCACCGGATAGGCAAACAGCCCGAAGTTCGGCGAAATCCCTTTCGCCGTCTTGTCCTTGTAGCTGTGCGCCCGCTCCATGAGCCCCATCGGCGCGAGCGTGCCGAGCATCCACATGAGTTCGCACACTTCCGGCACATCGCTCTGCCGCCAGAACACGCTCGTCTGCGGATCGAGACCGCACGCCAGCCAGTCCAGCGCGATGCCCTGCGTGTTCTTCCGCCGCTCGGCCGCATCGGTGACCGTCGTCATCGAATGGTAGTCCGCGATAAAATAAAAACAGTCGCCCCGCGTCTGCGCCTCGATGGCGGGACGCATCGCGCCAAAATAATTGCCGATGTGGAGCGTGCCGGAGGGCGTGATGCCGGTGAGAGTGCGCATGAATCCGGGAGCTTCGACGACGGAACGAACGCGCGTCAATCCCGGCGCGGGATCAGTTTGATCGCCGGCCGCACATGCGCGATGGTCGCGGGCGGGAGATAGCCGCTGAAAGCCATCGCCGGCATCACCAGCGCGCGCGGCCCGAGCAGGGTGCCCGGATTCAGCACGGCATTGCAGCCGACTTCCGCCCGGTCGCCGACGATCGCGCCGAATTTCCGCAAACCCGTCTCGTAAATGGCCCCGCCCATCCGCACGACGATCGGTTGCTGGTCGAGCCGCAGGTTGGAACAAATCACCCCGGCGCCAAGGTGCGCGCCGTTGCCCAAGATCGAATCGCCCACATAGCTGAAATGCGGCACCTGCACGCCGTCCATCAGCAGGCAGTTCTTGAACTCGCAGGCGTTCCCGAGGACGCAGCCCTCGCCCACGATCACGTTGCCCCGGACAAACGCCCCGGGGCGAATTTCCGTCTTAGGTCCGATCCAAACCGGGCCGATGATCGTCGCGTGGGACGGCAATTTGACGCTCGGATGAATGAACACCAACCCCTCGGTGTGCACCCCCGCCCCGCGGGGCGGCAGCGGCGCATCAAAACGCTGGGTGGCCAGCGCCGCGCCAATCCGTTTCAACCACTCCCACGGCGGCACGTCGGCCGGAAAATGCGCCGCGAAGGGAGCCAGCGACGCCGGCAATGCGAAAAAATCAGAGGCTTTCACGCGGCGACCGTGCACAAAAATCCCCCGCGAGGGAAGCGGGACTTCCAGCGCTTGCCCCGCCTCGCTCCGCCGACCAACCGCGCTGTTCCACCGTCCTCCCCTGAAAGCGCCGCACTCCGGCGGCCTGCCCCCGAGCCCCCCGGGCCCATCCGTTCACGCCCCAGAGACTACGTGTTTGGTGCGTATTATTTGCGCAAACGATTGTTTATCAATAGCCCTTTGCGTACGTAAAATTCCTAGGGTTAATTACCTAGATTGTGGTTGGCTCGCGCTCAATTTCGTCGATATTTCCAAACGCAATCACATGACACCTTCGCGCTCTCCCCGTCGCACGTCGTTCGTCGCCGCTTCTGCTCTTGGCTGGCTCCTGGTGTTTTGCGTCGTCGTGACCGTCGCTCCCGCGCAATTCTCCTATTCGGAAGATTTCAAGAATTCCACCGCCCCCGGCTGGGTGCTCAATCCGGCGGGCAACTCGACGCCCAGTCCCGTCCTCACCTCCGGCGCCAGCGTCCGCGCGGGCGATCCGGAGTCGGGCACCATCGATCCATCCGGCTCCGGCTGGCTGCGCTTGACCAACAACACCCTCAACTTGGCCAACGCCGTCTATTTTGACACGCCCATCCCCTCGGCCGGCAACTCCGTCACCATCGCGTTCGGCGCAAATTTCTGGGGCGGCAATAACTTCGTCGGCACCGGCGCCGACGGCGTCACCTTTTTCCTCTACGACGCCAGCAAGACCTTCAGCGTCGGTTCGTCCGGCGGCGCCATCGGTTACGCGCAAGGCCTCGGGGCCAACCCCAACGGCTTGAGCGGCGGCTACGTCGGCGTCGCCTTCGACCCCTACGGCAATTTCTCCACGACCAACGAAGGCCGGCAGGGCGGCACAGGAACGGCCCTCGTTCCCAACACCGTCGCAGTGCGCGGCCCCGGCCAAGGCAGCACCGGCTACAACTATCTCGCCGGCACCGGCTATCGCGACCTGACCGACACCGGCGGCGCCACGAGCTTGGACCCCACCGACGGCACCGTCCCCGCCGTGCCCTACACCATGGCCTTTCCCACCGCGACCGCCCGCCCCAATCAGAGCACCCAATACCGCAATATTTCGGTGACGATCAACGAAAGCAGCCAGCTTTCGGTCAGCATGCAGTTCGGCGAAGACGGCCTCTGGTATCAGCTCCTCAATGTCGACCTCAGCTCCTTCGTCCGGCCCGAGCAGCTCAAGATGGGCTTCGCCGCCGGCACCGGCAACGGCACCCTGATCACCGAAGTCGGCGGCCTCCTCACCATCCAGGCCACCGCCGGCACCGGCAACTTCATCTGGGACAAACGCAACGGCCCCGGCGACGCCGGCGTCGGCGGCGGCAGCATCTGGGGCACCGGCACCGACGACCCGCTCAACTGGGCCGGCCAGACCAACCCCACCCTCAAGTCCAATGTCATCTTCAACAGCACCTACCTCGCCGCGGTCGACCCGCAGAATATCAGCGTGAACGGCAGCGATAAGGTCATCACGAACATGTACCTGAGCGGGAAGAACAGCTACACCCTCACCACCGGCGAGGCCCGCAAACTGATCTTCGACTCCAACACCCCCGGCGGCCTCACCTCGATCAGCCTCACCAACGATGTCGGCGGCAACGCCGCCCACACCATCGGGCTCGATGTCCAGATGAACCAAAATCTCGACATCAACAACTCCATCACCCCGACCTTCACCATCAGCGGCAACATCGACACCGGCGGCAATGCCCTCGGCCTCAAAGGCACCGGCACCACCGTCCTCGCCGGCGCGATCAGCGGCACCGGCTCCTTGTTCAAATCCGATTCCGGCACCACCCGCCTCACGGGCGCCGGCGCCAACACCTACACCGGCGCCACCACGGTGACCGGCGGCACGCTCCAAATTGAAAAGGCCACCGCCCTCGGTTCCACCGCCACCGGCACCACCGTCTCCGCCGGCGGCACCCTCGCCCTCGCCGGCTCTGGCTCAACCTTCGCCGCCGAGGGCCTGACGATCAACGGCGACGGCGTCAGCAACGCCGGCGCCCTCCGCAATGTCGCCGGCGTCAACACCTGGACCGGCACCGTCGCCCTCGGCACCACCGGCAGCAACTCCATCGGCGTCGACACCGGCAGCCTCGCCCTCTCGGGCGTCCTCTCCGGCGCCGCCGGCAATAACCTCACCAAGGTGGGCGACGGCACCCTCACGCTTTCCGGGACGAACACCTTCAGCGGCAGCACCACCGTCAACGCGGGCACGGTTGCAATTTCCGCTGACCCTAACCTCGGCACCGCACCCGGCGTCGCCACCGCCGGCCAGCTCACCCTCAGCGGCGGCACGCTCCAAAACACCGCGGTCATGACCCTCAACGCCAACCGCGGCGTCGCCCTCGGCGCCTCCGGCGGCACCTTCCAGACCGACGCCAACCTCACCTACAACGGCATCGCCGCCGGCACCGGCGCCCTCACCAAGACCGGCTCCGCCACCCTCGTCCTCGGCGGCGCCAACACCTACACCGGCGCCACCCTCATCAATCAGGGCACCCTCCAACTCGGCGCCAACAACGTCCTCGCCAATTCCACCGCCGTCACCGTCGCCTCCGGCGCCACCTTCGATGTCGCCACCCGCACCGATACGATCGGCTCCCTCGCCGGCGCCGGCGCCGTCACCCTCGGCGCCGCCGGGGCGCTCACCGCCGGGGCGGATAACACCTCCACGACCTACTCCGGCAACCTCTCCGGCACTGGCGCCAACAGCTTCACCAAGACCGGCACCGGCACCATGACCATCGGCGGCACGAATGGCTCCAACGCCTTTGCCCCCGCGACCCTCAATCTCACCGGCGGCACCGTGCAACTGGCCGCCAGCAACATCCTCGCCGGCGCCATCGTCTTCGGCGGCGGCACCCTCTCCCTCAACGGTCAGGTCGAGTCCCTCACCAGCGGTTCCCTCACCGCCGCCACCGCCTCGGCCATCGACTTCAACAGCCTCGCCGGCAGCCTCAGCCTTTCCACCGCCGTCCAAGCCAACAACGTCTTCGGCGCCGGCGCCACCTTGGTGATCAACAACTGGGCCGGCAGCACCGCCGGCGGCGGCGCCAGCCAGTTCCTCGTCGGGGCCTCCGACGCCCTCAGCGCCGGCTACCTCGCGGGCATCACGTTCACGGGCTACGTCAGCGGCGCCAAAATTGTCCCCCTCTCCGGCGGCCTCTTCGAAGTCGTCCCCGACACCGGCATCGCCTCCACGTGGAACCTCGACGCCGCCGGCAATTGGAACACCGCCGGCAATTGGGCCCCCAGCGGCGTCCCCAACGGCATCGGCGCCACCGCCAACTTCGACAGCGCCATCACTGCGCCGCGCACCGTCACCCAAAATCTGGCGGGCGCCACGGTCGGTTACATGAACTTCGAAAACAACAGCGCCTACACCCTGTCCGGCGCGAACCGGATCGTCATGAATGTCAGCGCGGGCAGCGCCCAAATCAACGTCGCCGGCTCCGGCGCCCACACCATCAACACCGGCCTGACCCTCAGCGACGCCCTCATCATCAACCAAAATTCCACGGGCACCCTCACCGTCGGGGCCGCCAACTCCCTCTCGGGCACCAACCAAAACCTCACGGTCAACGGCGCCGGCAACACCACCATCACCGGCACCATCACCACCGGCACCGGCACCCTCACCAAAAACAATGCCGGCACCCTCACCCTCTCCGGCGTCAACACCTTCACCGGGGCCACCACCATCAACGGCGGCACCGTCGCCATTGCCGCCGAAACCGGCCTCGGCAGCAATCCCGGCACCTTAAACGCCGGCCAACTCACCCTCAACGGCGGCACCCTGCGCACCCAAACCACCGCCGTCCTCATCGATGACAGCCGCCGCGGCATTACCATCGGGGCCAACGGCGGCACGATCGAGACGCTCACCAACCTCACCATTGGCCGAGTCAACGATCCCCGCAACGTCCTCACCATGACCGGCCCCCTCACCAAGACCGGCGCCGGCACCCTCACTCTCCTCGGCGACAGCATCAACACCGGCAACGGCGCCGTGACCATCACCAACGGCGCGCTAACCCTGAGCAAATCGTCCCTCGTCAGCGCGATCGGCGACACCGCCGCCGTCACGGTCGGCTCCGGCGCCGTCTTGAATCTCACCGCGCCCAGTGCCACCTACAACGCCGAGACCGTCGGCTCCCTTGCCGGCGCCGGCACGATCGACAACGTCGGGACCTTCGGGGCGTTCACGCTGACCAGCGGGGGCGACAACACCTCCACGACCTTCAGCGGCATCATCAAAGACACCGGCTCCAACCTCACCTTGGTGAAGGCCGGCACCGGCACCCTCACCCTCTCCGGCGTCAACGACTACAGTGGTGCCACCACCATCAGTGCCGGCGCCGTAAACATCCAGAGCAACACCGCCCTCGGCACCACCACCGGCAGTACCTCGGTCGCCAGCGGCGCCGCCCTCGAAGTCCAAAACAATCTCACCGTCACCGGCGAAGCCCTCACCCTCAACGGCGCCGGTGTCACCGCCGCCCCGGCCGGCGCCCTGCGCAACGTTTCCGGCGCCAACACCCTCACCGGCGCCCTCACCCTCGGTTCCGCCAGCACCCTCCAAAGCGACGCCGGCACCCTCACCCTCACCGGCGGCATCACCGGGGCGACCTTCGACCTCACCCTCGCGGGCGCCGGCAACATCACCCAGACCGGCGTGATCGGCACCACCAGCGGCACCCTCACCAAGTCCGGCTCCGGCTACACCACCCTCTCCGGCAACAACACCTACACCGGCGCCACCGCCCTCAACGCCGGCACCCTTGAGATCCAAAACAACGGCGGCCTCGGCACCATCGCCGGCACCACGACGATCGCCACCGGCGCCACCCTCGCCCTCTCCGGCGGCATCACCAGCGCCGAGCCGATCACGCTCAACAGCACCGGCGTCGGCGGCGTCGGCGCCATCCGTAATCTCTCCGGCACCAACACCCTCTCCGGCGCCCTCACCCTCGCCAGCGCCAGCTCCATCGGCGTCGACGGCTCCTCCATCCTCACCGCCTCCGGCATCATTTCCGGCACGACCAAAGATCTCACCAAAGTCGGCACCGGCACGCTGGTCCTCTCCGGCGCCAACACCTACACCGGCACCACCGCCGTCAGCGCCGGCACCCTGCAGATCACCAACGCCGCGGCCCTCGGCGGCGTCGTCACCACCGTCTCCGACGGCGCCTCCCTGCGCGTGACCGGCACCACGCTCACCGTCAGCGAGGGCGTCACCCTCAACGGCGCCGGCGTCGGCGGCGCCGGCGCCCTCCAGAGCAGCAGCGGCAGCAACACCTGGTCCGGCAATCTCACGATGACCGCCCACTCCGCCATCGGCGTCGACGGCGCCGCCAACACCCTCTCCGCCACCGGCACCCTCGCCAGCAGCGGCGGCGACTTCAACCTCACCAAAGTCGGCAACGGCACCCTCGCCCTCTCCGGCGCCAACAGCTACACCGGCAGCACCACCGTCCGCGACGGCACCCTCTCCGTCCTCTCCAACGCCCCCATCGGCGGCAACGGCGCCCTCGGCAGTTCCAGCACCACCGTCCAGCTCGGCGACGCCAGTACGGCCGCCGCCAACCACCTCGGCCTCGTCATCGGCACCGCCACCGGCGGCGTCTCCGTCGACCGCGCGATCAGCGTCAACAACTTCAACCCCGCCGGCACCACCACCCTCGGCGGCACCAACACCTCCGGCACCACCACCTTCACCGGCAACATCGGCCTCGGCAAAGACACCCTCCTCACCTCCGCCACCGGCGGCACCGTGGCACTCACCGGCGACCTCTCCGGCACCGGCGCCCTCACCGCCAACGGCACCGGCACCGTCGTCCTCTCCGGCAACAACACCCTCACCGGCGCCGCCACCGTCAACTCCGGCGCCACCCTCGTCGCCGCCTCCAGCAACGCCCTCGGCGGCACCGCCGCCGGCACCACCGTCAACTCCGGCGGCACCCTCGGTCTCCAAGCCGGCCTTACGCTCCCCGCCGCCGAACCGCTCACCCTCTCCGGCACCGGCGTCGGCGCCCTCGGCGCCCTCCGCAACGTCTCCGGCGACAACACCGTCGCCGGCAACATCACCCTCGCCGCGAGCAGCAGCCTCGGCGCCACCGCCGGCACCGCCACCCTCACCGGCGTCGTCTCCGGCTCCGGCTTCAGCCTCACCAAAGTCGGCGCCGGCGACGTGGTCCTCGGCGGCACCTCCGCCAACACCTACACCGGCGGCACCACCGTCAGCGCCGGCACCCTCACGCTCAACAAGACCCCCGGCCTCGATGCCACCGGCCCCTCCGGCACCATCACCGTCAACGCCGGCGGCACGCTCGCCCTCGGCGCCGATCACCAGATCAACCAGGCCATCACCCTCGCCCTCAACGGCGGCACCTTCCAAACCAACAACCATTCCGACACGCTCGGCAACCTCTCCCTCCTCGCCAGTTCCACCCTCAATTTCAGCAACGGCGACTCCTCCGTCCTCACCTTGACCAACGCCGCCCGCACCGCCGGCATCCTCACCGTCGCCGACTGGAACGGCATCCCCACCGTCGGCGGCGGCGGCAGCCAACTCGTCTTCACCAATGCCGGCACCGGCTTCGGCGCCACCGACATCGCCTTCACCGGCTTCGGCACCGGCTGGACCCGCCTCGTCTCGGGCGAAATCGTCCCCATCGTCACCGGCGGCGCCTCCTACACCTGGAACACCAACGCCGCCGGGGCCCTCAACACCGTCGGCAACTGGACCGTGAACAGCGGCTCCTTCCTCGCCAACGGCGCCACCAACGACACCGCCATCTTCGGCAACAACCTCCTCACCGCGGCCCGCGCCGTCGACGCCACCGGCGGCCGCACCCTCGGCTACCTCGCCTTCAGCGGCACCAGCGGCAACAATTTTACGCTCAACAACAGCACCCTCACCCTCGCCGTCTCCGCCGGCAACGCCCAGATCCAGGTCGAGGGTACCGCCGCCCCCACGATCAATTCCGCCCTCGCGCTCAGTAACAACCTCAACATCGCCAGCAGCTCCACCGGCACCCTCACAGTCAACGGCGGCATCAGCGGCACCGCCCGGAACATCACCGTCAACGGCACCGGCACGGTCGACCTCAACGGCATCATCGCCACCACCACCGGCACCCTCACCAAGGCCGGCACCAGCACCCTCCTCCTCGGCGCCGCCAACACCTACACCGGCACCACCACCGTCAACAACGGCACCCTCCAGCTCGACGTCAGCGCCCCCAACGCCGCCAACGGCGCCCTCGGCAACGCCTCCTCCGCCGTCATCCTCGGCTCGTCCGCCTCCCCGGTCGACGCCACCATCTCCCTTTTGACCAACGGCGCCGGCATCGACGTCGGCCGCGCCCTCACCGTCGGCAACTTCGGCACCTCCACCACCCTCGGCGGCCTCAACCCCACCGGCACCAGCACCTTCTCCGGCGCCATCACCCTCAACAAAACCGCCACCCTCACCGCCGCCGCCGGCGGCACCGTCGACTTCACCGGCGTCCTCAGCGGCACCGGCGGCCTCACCAAGACCGGCGCCGGCACCGTCAACCTCGGGGGGGCTTCCTCGAATACGTTCACCGGCAACGTCGACCTCGCGGCCGGCACCCTCTCGATCAACAAAACCGCCGGCTTCGACGTCCTCGGCGCCACCCAGGGCGCCATCGGCGACCTCGCCGCCGTCACCCTCTCCGGCGCCACCGCCGTCCTCTCCGTCGGCGGCCCCGCCGGCCAGACCCTCGAGGAAATCGGCTCTCTCTCCGGCGTCGCCGGCGCCAACGTCAACGTCGCCCAAGCCACCGCCTTCACCCTCTACACCGGTAACAACAACAACACGACGACCTACGCCGGCACGCTCACCGACACCGGCGGCAACCTCTCCCTCGTCAAACAGGGCACCGGCACGATGACCCTCTCCGGCGCCAACACCTACGACGGCACCACCACCGTCTCCGCCGGCACCTTGGTCGCCGCCAGCAACACCGCCCTCGGCACCGCCACCGGTGCCACCACCGTCACCGCCGGTGCGACCCTCGGCCTGCAGGGCGGCATCACCGTCACCGGCGAAGCCCTCACGCTCAACTCCAACAGCAGCAGCCCCGCCGTCCCCGCCCTCGCCAACCTCTCCGGCCCCAACACCTCCACCGGCACCGTCACCCTCGTCGCCAACACCGCCAACGACGCCGTCAAGGTCGACGCCGCCGCCGGCTCCCTCCTCACGCTCAGCGGCGCCATCGGCCAAGGCGCCAACGCCGCCGTCCTCGCCAAGACCGGCACCGGCACCCTCGTCCTCTCCGGCGCCAACACCTACACCGGCGTCACCAACGTCATCGCCGGCACCCTCGTCGTCGCGAACAACGCCGCCCTCGGCACCACCGCCGCCGGCACCACCGTCCAAATCGGCGCCACCCTCGGCGTCCAAGGCGGCGTCACCGTCGCCTCCGGCGAGACCTACACCCTCAACGGCACCACCAATCCCCCCGCCGCCCCCAGCCTCAAGAACATCTCCGGCACCAACACCCTCGACGGCGCCATCTCCCTCTCCGGCGGCACCAACACCGGCGTCGCCATCGACGCCAACGTCGGCACCCTCACCCTCACCGGCGCCATCACCCAGGCCAGCGCCAGCCCCATCACCAACTTCGTCACCAAGACCGGCGCCGGCACCCTCACCCTCGGCGGCACCACCGCCAACACCTTCCTCGGCGGCCTCAACCTCAACGACGGCACCGTCATCGCCACCAAGACCGCCGCCATCGACGCCACCGGCGCCGGCCCCGTCTTCATCGGCGACAGCATCGGCGCCGCCGCCTCCGCCACCCTCCAGCTCAACGCCAGCCACCAGATCAAAGATACCTCCAACCTCACCATCGCCACCGACGGCAAACTCGACCTCCAGGCCAACTCCGACACCATCGGCGCCCTCACCCTGACCGGCGGCAGCGTCACCGCCACCGGCGCCGGCACCCTCACCCTCGGCGGCAACCTCACCTTCACCGGCACCGGCGCCAACACCGCCAGCATCACCGCCAACGTCGACCTCGGCACCACCGGCACCCGCCTCTTCCAGATCGGCAACAACGGCTCCAACGCCGACGTCGACACCACCCTCACCGGCGTGATCTCCGGCGGCACCGGCTCCCTCAACAAGACCGACCTCGGCATCCTCGAACTCGCCGGCACCACCAGCAACACCTTCACCGGCGGCTTCCAAGTCTCCGACGGCACCGTCCTCCTCAACAAGACCGCCGGCAGCGACACCACCGGCGGCGGCACCGCCGTCACCGTCGGCGACAACGTCAACGCCGCCGGCACCGCCCTCCTCAAGCTCGGCCAGAACAGCCAGATCAAGGACACCGCCACCGTCACCGTGAACTCCGACGGCAGGTTCGACCTCAACGGCCTCACCGAAACCATCGGCGCCATCGCCGGCACCGGCAACATCGAGACCCGCGCCGGCACCCTCACCGTCCGCGGCACCGCCTCCACCAGCGCCTTCAGCGGCACCCTCACCGACTCCACCGGCACGATCGTCGCCGACCTCGGCATCCCCGGCTTCACCAACGGCAAAGTCTCCGTCGTCGGCTCCGGTCGCGTGATTCTGGATATGGACACCGACCTCAACGGCACCGTCGCCGTCCCCAGCGGCTCGATGACCTTCAACTCCAACATCGCCTACGCCGGCACCCTCGAACTCAAGAGCGGCACCCTCTTCATGCCCGGCGTGCAGATCACCGTCGGCACCCTCGAAATCACCGGCACCACCATCCTCGACTTCGGCAACAGCGCCGCCTCGATCCTCAACGCCACCAACATCCGCCTCGCCCCCGGCGCCTCCCTCACGATCACCAACTGGGTGAACAACGTGGACTTCTTCTTCGCCCAAAACTGGCTCGCCGGCACCACCGTCCCCGGCATCAACACCCGCGGCGTCGGCGACGAAACCCAGATCACCTTCACCGGCTTCAGCAACACGCAGACCGCCTGGCTCGACTACAACAACGCCGCCAAGCACCAGATCACGCCCGTCCCCGAGCCAGCCACCTACGGCGCGCTGTTCATGGCGGCCGCCCTCGCCCTCCTCGGCTACCGCCGCTGGAAGAAAAACGCCCCCGCCGCCCCCGCCGCCTGAGGCGCGCGCAGCATTGGCCCCACGTCCGACGGGTTTTCGACGGTAGGCCCGGCCGGTGGCCCGGTGGCCCGCCCACCGGGCCGGCCGACAAAGGCCAAGTCGGAACCCTACGGGCTGTTGGTCTGACGCCTTGACCCGCGCGCGGAGCGCACGGCCCACCCGAAGCGACCGAACGCAGCCATCCCGCGGAAAGGTCAGCTGGATGGCCCCGTCGCTGCGCTCCTCGCGCTGACCCACCCAGCACCTTGCCTCGGTCAGCCTACGATCCGAGGTGGGCCGGCCG
>CAJAYO010000080.1 GCA_903948415.1 uncultured Opitutia bacterium
CTCGTCTCCCTGAGCGTGACCACGAACGCCCCGCTGGCGGGCTCCGTGATCGCGCGCAGCTCGGTGTTCATCAGCATTCGTTGCAACGCCTCCGCCGGATAAAAATCGCCGGCGAGGGCGTTGGTCTGCACGCCTTGAACTTTCGTCACCATGAAGATGACGTGTCGCTCGGAAGCTGCCGCGAATTGATTGAGAGTGTTGCTAGCGTCACCTCGGGGAAGGTTGTAGGTCCGCTTCCGCTCTTGTGCTTCCGCGCTCAAGGCGACGCCGAGCACGCAGCAGGATGCCACGAGCGTCAGGCCGCACCGGAGGATGGAGGCGAGTAAGAGAATGAAGCAATGCACACTGTTAACGGGCAAACCTACGAAACGGGTCGGTCTATTCTTTCGCAAAGTTGCCGGAGCTTCGGGCTGCCTGCTAGCGCTTGAGACGAAGCACGATCTCGTTTTCTCCGCGCGTTTCCGAAACCACGTCGCCGTCGATTTCCAGCGCGCGAACAAATGCCCTTGGCTGGTTGAGCGTGAAAGAGCCGCCAAAATTACGCTCCGCCAGTTCGGCGTGGGCAATCGTCAGGCGAAGAGTGTTTCGGCGATTGAAAAGCTCCACGATGTCTCCCAGCGGGCGGCTGGAAATCGTCGTGACCGAGCTGTGCCACGAAAGTGCGTCGCGCAACTCGCGCTGGTCAACTTTCTCCACCACCAGGGTCGGGGCGGCGCTCCCACGCGAGATCACTGCCCGGTCGGCAACGCCAAGTTGCTGGCGCCGCGTGATCGCGGCGGGCACTCCGGCCCGGGCCTCGGTGATCTCCACCTTTCCCTCCGACACGAGCACTTCTAAGCGATGTTCACTGATGCGGACGTTGAACGCCGTGCCGACCGCGCGCATCGTCACCCCGGCGGCTTCGACAACGAACGGACGCGAAGCATCGTGCGCGACGGCAAAATGGGCTTCGCCTTCCTGCAGCGCGATCCGCCGTTCGCGCGGCAACATCTGCGTCCGAATCGTCGTGTGCGAATTCAGATCCACAAACGAACCGTCAGCCAAGACCACCTGCTGCGGCCGGTCCGCGTTGCTCACGTAGCTGACATCGTGCGCCTTGTCCGCGAGTCCTCCCCACTTCGCCACGGTCACGGCGGCGAGGGCCACCGTTGCGGCGACCGCGCTCCATGCCGCCGCACGCCGCCAGAATCGCCGGGAGTTCGGTTGCGATTTTTCCGCTTCTTCTCCCAAGAGGGCGGAAAGGGCCGCTTTCATCGTCGGCAATGCGCCAAGAAGCGAAAGCGTGCGCTCCGCCTTGGTGACGGCCAGCGCATGCCGCGGATCCGCGTCGCACCAAGCCTGGAATTTCGCCGCGCGACCGGGCGCGAAGCCGTCCTGTTTCTCCAGCAGCCACTCGACAGCCAGATTCACAATCTCCTTTGGCAAAGCTTGGGTTGATTTCATATTTCAGTCCCTTCCTTGGCGACATCTTCGAGCATGCCGTGCGCGTCGAAGTAGTCGATGCAGTCGCGCACGCCTTTCACCAGATGTCCCTTCACGGTCTGCGTCGAGAGTCCAAGGCGGAGCGCGATTTCTTGATACGAGAGGCCATCGACGTGTCGGCAGATCATGACTCGACGACACTGCGGGGGCAGAGACTCGACCGCATCGAGCAGGGCCTGCCGCCGCTGGTGCTGGTCGATCACCTCCGGCGCGCCGGGCTCTTCCTCCAGGAGAGGCATGAGCTTTTCGTCGGTCAGGCTTTCGTGCCCGGAACCGCGTCCTCGCAGGAGATCGATCGCAATGTTCCGCGCCGCGGTAAAAAGGAAGCCTTTGACATGGGTCAATCGCCCGCTCTGCCGCGCTTGGACCGTGCGCGAATAGGTTTCCTGAATCAAGTCATCGTGGTCGGGCAGCGAGGGAAACCGTCTTGCCAGATATGCGCGCAAGGCAGAATCGTGTTGTGCTACTTCTTCGGAAAACCAGCGGGATTCTTCCGTCTGATGGGGCATGCAGTCATTGGGGTTAAGGTGGGTCCTTTTGTGGCAGCCTGCCGAACGGAGTCTAGGGGGATTTCGGCAAAAACCAGTGGCCGGAAAAATTTTATTTTCGCACCGACCCAAAACTCGTCCGGCTACGTTTACGGAGGAGGGCGTACGGCCAGCTAAGCTGGCCGTCATGAGGTGCGCGTCCGCTGATTCGGCGCAGGGTCACCCAACCCAGCCGGCAGCACTTTCGCAGCGCGTAGAACTCGCTCTTACATCGAGCGGTTAACGCGTCGGCTTCTCGCTGGACGCGAAGGCACGAATGCCTTTTCAGCGCTGCTGGGCAGAAAAAAGGGACAGGTCTCAACGCTTCAAAAACCCGTCGCTGGCACCGGCCCCGATCATCCGGGCGGCACGTTGCGCAACCGCCGAACGGGGGCAGGTCGCCCGTCGCAAGATCGGCGTTTTCCGGCGGTAGGCGTCAACGCTCCGCCCGTCGGCGAGAGCGCCGCGCCGTTTTTCGGTCCGGGGGCCCGCCGCGCGCCGTCGGCCGGCGTGCGCGGCCTGAGCCGAGCGGGGCAGAGCCGGAACCGCGCGGGCCTCGGCCAGCCCGCATCAATCACCCTTTCCTGACTAAATTATTTTTTCACCGAGCGCACCGAGTTACGGACCGAGGGCACGGAGCCAGACACCTTGTCCACTCGGTGAGCGCGCTGGGCTGGGCTCCGTGACCTCGGTGAAATCGGTTTGGTCAAGTTGAGGGTGAACTGTCCGGGCCAGGCGCAGCCGGGGCGAAGACGCGCCGCCCGCGGCCGATCCGCCGTGCGCCCACGGGTCGCCCCCCGGGGAATTCGACCGGCTTGGGCGCGGCCCGCCGGCGGGCGCGCAAGGGATGCGGAGCCTCTCGCAAGCGATGCGATGCCGGCGGGAAGGTTGCGCTCTATTCTGGCCGGCGCATGACTACCCCGGTGACGCCATCTCTCTGACCATGGAGCCGCCCCGTTCCACCCTCCCGCCCCCGCGGATCGCCGTCCTGGGGGCCGGCATCACCGGGCTGACCGCAGCCTGGCATTTGCAGCGCGCCGGACTCGCCCCCGTGGTGTTCGAGCAGTCGGCGCGGGCCGGCGGGGCGATCGGCGCCGTGCGGCGCGACGGCTGGCTGCACGAAGGGGGTCCAAATTCGCTGCTGGAGGGTTCGGCCGAGGTCGCGACGTTTATCGATGAACTCGGGCTCGGTCCGCGTCGGCTCTATGCGGGCCCGGAGGCGAAGCAGCGCTACATCGTGCGCGATGGACGGCTGGTGGCCATGCCGGCATCGCCGGGGGCGTTTGTGACGACGAAGCTGTTTTCGTGGCGGGCGAAGCTGGCCCTGCTGGGTGAACCGTGGCGCCGCCGTTCGCCGGCCGACGCCGAGGAAAGCGTGGCGGAGTTCGTGGTGCGGCGGCTCGGGCGCGAGTTTCTCGACTATGCGATCAATCCGTTTGTCGGCGGGGTCTATGCGGGTGACCCGGTGCGGTTGTCGGTGCGGCATGCGTTTCCGAAATTGCATGCGTTGGAGCAGGAGCACGGTTCGTTGATCTTGGGGGCGTTGGCGCGCCGCAACACGAGCGGAGGGCCGAAAGGGCGGATCTTTTCTTTTCCCGACGGGTTGGAGGAACTGCCGCTCACGCTGGCGCGGGCGCTGGGGGAGGCCGTTCGGCTGAATCACCGGGTCCTGAGCGTCGGACGCACCGCCGACGGTTGGCGGATCGAGGGGGAGTCCGCGGGCGTGCGGAGCGCGGAAACGTTTGCGGCGGTCGTGTGCGCGCTGCCGGCCGGCGCGTTGGCGGGGCTGACGTTTGCAAATGTCCCGGGCGGCGAGCGCCTCGCCCTGCTGCGCGAAATCGAGCATCCGCCCGTCGCGTCCGTCTTTACGGGATACACGCGGGCCCAGGTGGCGCATCCGCTCGACGGTTTCGGGGTGCTGGTGCCGCAGGTCGAACACCGGCGGATGCTGGGCACGCTGTTTTCGAGCACGTTGTTTCCCGGCCGCGCGCCGGCGGGCCATGTCGGGCTCACGACGTTTGTGGGCGGGATGCGCGATCCGCAGCTGACGCAGCTCGACGATCCGGCGCTGTTGCGCGTGGTGCAGGGCGAACTGGAGCATTTTTTCGGAGCGAAGGGCGCGCCGGTCTTCACGCATGTCCAACGGTGGCCGCGGGCGATCCCGCAATACACGTTGGGTTACCAGCGGTTCAAAGACGCGGTCGATGCCGTCCAAGCCGCGGCGCCCGGCCTGCTCATCGGGGGCAATGCCCGGGACGGGATCTCGCTCGCCAATTGTATCGAGTCGGGGCGGCGCCTGGCGGAGGCCGTGGCGCAGCAGGTCGCGCCAACGGTTTCACGATAACCCGGGAACGGCCGCGGGCCGCCCGGCCTACACCTTCCGGCTCTGAAGGACGCGGATGTAGTTGGCGCGTTCGAAGGCGGCGGCGTCGGGGCAACGCGCCAGGTTCAACCGGCCCCGGAATTGCTCGATCGCGGAGAAGTTGTGGCCATCCATCCATTTTTCCAGGCCGTGACGCAGGGTGCTGATCACACCCGGGCCGTGCTTGAGCAAGACCGAGACGAGCTGCACGGCGTGGGCGCCGGTGAGCAGGGCTTTCACGGTGTCGGCCGCGGTGTGGACGCCCCCGGTCACGGCGAGCGAGCCGCGCAGCAGGGGCGAGAGGATGGCGAGCCAGCGCAGGCGCAGCAGCAGTTCGTCGGAGTTGGACAGCTGCAACTGCGGCTGGACCTTTATCTCCTCGAGGTCGATGTCCGGCTGGTAAAAGCGGTTGAAGAGCACGAGGCCGGAGGCGCCGGCGAGTTCGAGGGCGACGGCGAGTTGGGCGATGGAGGGGTGGAACGGCGAAAGCTTCACCGCGATCGGGATGTGCACCGATCCGGTCAAGGCGTCCACGGCCGCAATCATCTCCTTTTCCACCTGATCGGCGGCGACAGTGGGGTCGGTGATGACCTGATACAGGTTGAGCTCGATCGCATCCGCGCCCGCGTTTTCCAGGCGCTGGGCAAAGCTGATCCAGCTGCCCGGATGGCTGCCGTTCAGCGAGGCGATGAACGGGATCGACAGGGTCTTTTTGAGATCGGCGAGCTGGACGAGATAGCGTTCCGGTCCGAGTTGGTAGTCGGCGAACTCGGGGTAGCCGGCGGCGGATTTCGGCGCATGCCAGATCGTGAGCCCGAACTGCTCCTCGAACAGCGACCGCATCGTCACGGCGGCCGCGCCGGCGTCCTGCAGTTTGCGGGCGACGTAGACGTCGTCGCAGAACGGCGACGCGCCGACGACGAACGGGCTGTGCAGGGGCAATCCCAGATAAGGGGTCGCGAGATTCATGGGGGGGGGATTGCGCCGACGATGGCCGCGAGCGGGGGGGGCGGGTCCGCAGGCGTTGGCCGAACGCACGCAGAAATGGGGTCAGATGGTGCGCGAGTGCTGCAGGGCGCCGGCGGTCACGTGGGGGTCGAACCGCATGGCGACGACGCGCAGCAGCGGGGTGCCGAGCGGCGTGACTCGGACGGAGTCGGGCGTGCGGACCACGATGCCATCGGCTTCGAGGTCGGCGAGCGAGGCGAGTTCGGCCGCGTAGCGGGTGCGGAAGTCCACCCGGAGCGCGCGCGAAAGCGCGGCGAAATCCAGGCGCCGGTCGCACATCAGCCGCATGATGATCTCGCGCCGCCGGAGGTCTTCGTCGCTCAGGCGCAGGCCGCGTTCGGTGGGCAGCCGGCCGGCGGCGAGGGCGGCGCGCCATTCGGGGAGGGTCTTGAGGTTTTGGCGGTAGGAGTCGCCGGTGGAGGAAATGGACGAGACGCCGAAGGAGTAGAGGGCGGCGCCGCCGCGGGTGCTGTAGCCCTGGAAATTGCGGTGGAGGGTGCCTTCGCGCAGGGCGACGGCGAGTTCGTCTTCCGGTTTCGCGAAGTGGTCCAGGCCGATGTCGAGATAGCCGGCGGCGGTCAGTTTCTCGTGCGCCACGGCGAACATGGACAGTTTTTGCTCGGCATCGGGGAGTTGGGCGCGGTCGTCGAAGATTTTCTGGGCGGGTTTGATCCACGGCACATGGGCGTAGCTGAAAACGGACAGCCGGTCGGGTGCGAGTCCGAGGACATCGTCGACGGTGTGGGCGAAGGAATCGCGGGTCTGCAGCGGCAGGCCGAAGATGAGGTCGACGTTGATGGAGCGGAAGCCGTGGGCGCGGAGCCAGGCGAAGGCGCGTTCGTTCAGGGAGTGCGGCTGGTGGCGGTGGATGGCCAGCTGCACGGCGGGGTTCGTGTCCTGCACGCCGAGGGACGCGCGGTGGGCGCCGATCGCGGCGAGGGCTTCGACGTGCTCGAGCGTCAGGCGGCGCGGGTCGATCTCGACGCTGAATTCGCAGTCGGTTTCGCGGTTCGGAAAAATCTCGCGGATCAGCGCGCCGAGGCGGCGGAGTTCGTCGGGCGGGAAGAACGTCGGGGTGCCGCCGCCGAAATGGATCTGGGTGACCGGCCGGCTGGTGTCCATGCGCTCCGCGGTGAGGCGCATTTCGCGGGCGAGGTCGTCGAGGTAGTCCCCGGCGGCGAGGCGGCGCTTGGTGATGACGGTGGTGCAGCCGCAGAACCAGCAGCGGGTCTCGCAGAACGGGAGGTGAAAATAGAGGGAGATGGGGCCGGCGCCGGCGCGGTTGTCCTCGTCGACGGCCGCGTCGATTTCGCGGCAATCCGGTGCGGCGACGAACTGGGTGGCGGGGGGATAGGACGTGTAGCGGGGCCCCGGGATCGAGTGCTTGCGGATCAGATCAAGATCGAGGGAAACGGGTGGGCTCACGGTGGGTTCGTTGGGCGTGATCATGATGCTTGGGTCCGCGAGTATCGCAGGGGCGCGGGGTTCCCGCTGCGCATGGTTTGCCGGGCGTCGCGCAAAACTTGTGATCGTGGGGCCGGCTGGGGCCGGGGCTGCCTGCCCCGGCCGCTCCGTTCCCGGCCGCGGTGCCGCCGGGCGGCTCAGGTCCGGGCCGCGGGGGCCTTGAAGCTCCGCCAGACCTCCAGCGGCAGGCCCGCAATCGCGATGAAGGCGAGCTGGCTCGCGACGAAGGCGACGAGCCACCACATCGCGGAGTCCATGAAACCGTAGCTGTGGAGACCGACGCCGAGCATGTTGACGCCGAACCAGCTCCAGGCGGTCACGGTATTGCCGAAGATCGTGAGGGCCATGAGGCCGCGTTGTTTCACGAGGCCGCCCCACCGGCAGTGGAGGATGACGGCGTTCCACATGACGATGAGCAGGGCGCCGTTTTCCTTCGGGTCCCAGCCCCAGAAGCGGCCCCAGGATTGGTCGGCCCAGATGCCGCCGAGGACGGTGCCGACAAAACTGAAGAGAGTGGCGAAACAGACGATGCCGTAGACCATGCGGGTCAGGGCGTCGGCGGTCGCTTGGTCGAGCGAGCGGGTGAAGACGCCGCGGAGCACGTAGATCAGCGCGAGGAACCCGGCGAGGAAGGTGGCCGAGTAGCCGATCGTCACGGTGACGACGTGGGTCGCGAGCCAGAAGTTGGAATCGAGGACGGCGCGCATCATCTCCATCGTGTCGCCGCCGAGGGAGAGGTGGTGGGCGATGAGGAGGGTGGCGAAACCGACGAGGCCGGCGGCGACGCTGCCGATGGCGTTGCGGAAGAAATACTCGAGGACGAGGCAGAGCGCGACGGCGCCCCAGCCGACGAAAAGGGCGGACGAGTAGAGGTTCGTCACGGGCGGGCGGGCTTCGAGCCACATGCGGGTCACGATGCCAACGGTGGAGAGGAGGAAGGCGATGCTGACGAAGACGAAGGCGACCTGGCCGAGTTCGCGGGGCCATTTGAGCCACGAGATCACCGCCACGAGGAAGGCGAGGACGTAGAGCGAGGCGCTGGTGTAGAAGGGCTGGGCGGAGTTGAACCGGGCTTCGACGTCGCACTTCGTCATCACGGCAGGCATGGCGGTGTCGAGGGAGGCGCGGAAGGAGCGGACGGCCTGGTTGAAGGCCTCGGGTTGGTGGAGCTGCCAGGCGCGGCCGATGGCGGCGAAGGTGAGCGCGGCGGGCGCGATGCGGCCCTGGGCGAGGCTGTCGGCCCAGGCGCCGCCGGCGGTTTTCCAGCCGGTGGGGTCATCGGGTTTGTCGGATGGGATGGTGCGCAGATAGGCGAACGAGTCCAAGGAGCTGAAAACCGTGCTCATTTCGAGGAGGAGCTTCGCGTCTGCGGAGCCGTGGGGGTTGGCGCCGCCGCGGGGGGCGGTGGCGGCGAGGCCGGCGGGGAGGGCTTGCTCGAAGCGGGCGAGGCGGTCGAGGAAGTCGGTGCTCGAGGCGTCGTTGAGGCTGTTCTGGAGGCGCTGGTAGAGAATCACGCTTTCGCGGAGCTGCACGACGCCGCGCTGGAAGGGCGTGCGGATGGCGCTCTCGGTGCCGTCGGCGAGTTTGGCCTGGCGCTCGAGTTCGCCGAGGTGGCCGGCGAGCTGTTGGGCGGAAAAGCGTTTGCCGCCGGCGCCGTCGGTGGTCGCGAGGTTAAACAGCGCGAGGACCTCGGGGTGCACGATCTCGAAGGTCTGGTAGGTATCGGCGAGCTTGGGCCGGTAGAGCACGTCGAGCAGCCACTCGCCCGGGGGCAGCGAGCCGCCGTCGGGGGTGGTCACGCGCTGGCGGCCCTGGGTGAGGAGCAGGGTGGTGCGGGCGACGGTGTCGAGGGGCTTGAGGCGGCCGTTGACGAGGGTCGGCAGCCGGCTGAACGCGACGACGTCGTAGTCGCCGGGGTTGCGCGGGGCCTTGAGGGTCAGGGCGACGGCGACGACGGCGCCGAGGGCGACGAGAGCGGGAAAAAGGGACGGCTTCATGCGACGGCGGGGACGGAGAGCTTGGCGCGGCGTTTCTGGACGAAGGCGACGAGGTGGATGCCGAACTGGGCGACGAGACCGACGGTCATCATCGCGCAGGCGACGTAGGGGAGGAGCCAGGACGGGTTGCGCACGACCTGGAGGATGGTGGTGCGGTCGTTGTTTTCGAAGCCGGCCTGATAGAAGGTGAGGCCGGCGTAGCGCAGCGGGTTGTTCATGTAGACGAGGACCTCGCGGTCGTCGCGGCCGTCGGGGGTGGTGAGCTTGATGCGGCTGGAGAAATTCTTGGGGATGTCGGTGCCGGCGTAGCGGTCGTGGCTGAATTTCACGAGCGTGAGCGAGAACGGTTCGTAGATGCGTTTGGGGCGGAGGGTGATCTTCCAGGAGCGGCCGCCGTAGTCGAAGCGCTGCGGGGCGACGAGCCCGGTGGAGAGCAAGAACGTGCCCGGCGAGGCGTCGGGGGCGACGAGCTCGACGTAGGTGGAGGGCAGGTTGGCCTCGTTGGTCTTGTAGGTCATGGGCTGCGGGGCGGCGACGACCTCGAGGCCGAGGCCGGTGGTGGCGAGGGAGGGCGGCGAGGCGGGACCGCGCATCTGGAGGAGGGAGTTCGGGTAGTAGGCCTTGGCCACGACGCGGAAGGGCAGCTTCGGATGCTGGACGGAGGCGTGGCGCTCGAGCAGCGCCTCGGGGATGGTCACGACGTCGTCGAATTGAGGATCGGTGATGTCGGTGAGGGCGACCTCGTTGTCCCGGTAGCTTTCGGCGTAGTTCTTGGTGTCGCCCTCGTTGAGGCGCAGATGAAAATCTTCCTGCCAGAGGCCGCTGAGCAGTTCGCCGACGAGGAGGAGAATGAGGCCGAGGTGGGTGAGGAAAATCCCGGCTTTGCGCCAGGTGAACTTGAACCGCGCGATGTGCGCGGCGAGGAGGTTGAGCAGGAGCAAACCGCCGATGAAGTAACCGCCCGGGAAGATCGGCAGGGAGATGCCGCGGACCTCCTGCCAGACGATGAACGTGCGGAACCATTTTTGCTGGATGCCCCAGATGCCGAGGTTCGTCTGGTCGAGGGTGGCGGCGAAGACCAGGAGCATCCCGAACACGAGCAGGGCGACCGTGAGCTTGAGGGAGACGAAGAAATCGCGGAGGTCGCGGAGAAGGGTCTTCATGGCGTGACGGGCTTCACGGTCTGGAGGAAGTCGAGGAACGCGGGCTTGGCCTGGGCGACCAGCGCGTCGGGGCCGGTGAGCTTGAAGAACCACATCGCGTCCTGGTAGGGCGTCATTCCGCCGAGGATGCGTTGCGGGTTGGCGGGATCGGCGCCCGCGAGATCGACGACGGTAAAGGACAGGCCGTTCGCGGTGAAGCGGGTCGCGGCGGCGGCGAGGTCGCTTGCGGCGATCGGCGGCAGGGCGACCTGGCCGCGCCAGCGGTTGAGGTTGGCGAGTTCGCCGCCGACCGCGCCAGGGAAGGCGGTGATGGAGAGATCGGCGGTGGCGCCGGCGGCGTCCGTGACGCGGAAGCTGCCCTTGCGCATGGCGCCGGCCGGCTTGGCCTGCCAGGCGGCGGGGGCGGTCCACGTGAGACCGGGTCCGCCAGCCGTGGGCACCGCGGTGCCGGCCATGGGGCCGCCGGGTGCGGCGGCGGGCGGGGCCACGAGTGGGTCGGCCGGAGTCGGGGTAGTCGAGGCCGGCTGGGTCATGCTGGCCGGGAGCTCGGCGTCCTTTTCCTTCGGGATGCGGTAGGAGGCGGTGTCGGTCTTGCCGCAGCCGGCGAGCAGGAGGGCGAGCGCCACGGCAGCTCCGGGGGAAGCGAGGCCGCGGGTAGAAAACGAGGAGGCGATAGTCATTTATTGCACTGGGCATCAGCGCGCCTGCACTGTGACAGAAGTTGAGCTGCCCTGACTCCGCATTCCTTGCGTATGATTGCTCAGTCCTTGTGCAAGGCCCCGGGGCGGCGCGAGTCCGGGGGCCGGAGGACGACAAGGTTTGCACGCTTCTCAGCAAGGGATGCACAGCCAAATGGGCCCCGGGCTGGCATACTCACGGCCGAGATTCCACTCCATGAAACCTACCACGAAACTGCTCCTCTCCGCTCTTGCGTTTGCCGCCAGCGCGGCGCTCGCCGCCGCCGCTCCCGCCGCGGAAAACTGGGAAAACCATTGCGCCAAATGCCACGGCGCCGATGGCAAGGGCCAGACCAAGGTCGGCAAGAAACTTCAAGCCAAGGACTACACCGACGCCAAGGTGCAGGCCGACATGAAGGATGCCGACATGATCAAGGCGACCGTCGAAGGCGTCTTCGACAAAGCCGGCAAGGAGAGAATGAAGGCTTACAAAGACGAGCTCTCCGCGGATGAGGTCAAAGCCCTCGTCGCCTACATCCGCAAGTTCAAGGCCTGAACGGCAATTTCTCCGCGAGCAGCGCCGACGCGATAGGCCTGGCCTTCCGCGCCGGCGTTTCACGCGCCTAACCCCGCCCCTCTCCACCCACCATGTCCGATCCACTTCCTCCCTCGCCGTCCGTCGCCGCGAAACCGCGTTCCCATTTTAACAACTGGATCAGTGCCATCGGTGGCGTCGTTGCCGCGGGCGGGTTGTTTTCCTTTTTCTTCCTCGCGTGGATGGATCTGGTGAAAGGGGACAAGAATCCGTACCTCGGCATCTTCACCTACCTCGTGGCGCCGGGGGTCCTGATCATGGGCTTGGTGGCGGTGTTTGGCGGTGCGTGGATGCAGCGCCGCTGGGCGATCAAGCATGCGGCCACGCCCGACAAATGGCGGCTCGATTTCTCCAACCGCGCCCAACGCCAACGGCTCGTCGCGTTCGGCGTGTGCGCGGCGCTCTTCATCGGCTTGAGCGCGTTTGGCAGCTTTCAGACCTATCACTACTCCGAATCGACCCAGTTTTGCGGCCAGGTCTGCCACCAGGCCATGAACCCGGAGTTCGTGACCTACCAGCGCGGGGCCCATGCCCGCGTCGCGTGCGTCGAGTGCCATGTCGGTTCCGGCGCCGAGCATTTCATCAAGGCGAAGATCAACGGCACGCACCAGCTCATCGCCACGATTTTGGACAATTACAACCGGCCCATCGCGACGCCGGTCAAAAATCTGCGCCCGGCGCAGGACACCTGTGAGAAGTGTCACTGGCCGGAGAAATTTGCCGGCAACATCCAGGTGGATTACGAGCACTTCCTCTCCGACAAGAAGAACACGGCCTACACCGCGCGCATGCTGCTGCACGTCAACAAGAGTGCCCCGGGCAGCCCGCTCGGCGGCATCCACTGGCACGTCAACACGACGGAGCGCGTCGAATATTATGCGATCGACGACAAGCGGCAGGACATTCCGTGGATGCGCGTGACGAACGTGAAGACCGGCACCGCCAAGGTGTTTCGCGTCGACTCGTTCAAGGGCGAACCGCCCGCGGACCGCATCCGGGTGATGGACTGCATCGATTGCCACAACCGGCCGGCGCACGTTTTCCCCACCGCGAACGACGCCGTGGAGAAATCCATCGCCGCGGGCGTGATCAGCACGAAACTGCCCAACATCAAACGCGTGGCCGTGCAGGCGATGACCCAGAAAGAAATCACCACGGATGCGGACGCCCCGACGAAGATCGCCGATTTCATCAAGGCGAAGTACACCGACGCGGCCCTGGCGGCGGAGGTGCCCGGCACGATTGCGGAAGTGCAACGCATCTTCGGGCTGACGATTTTTCCCGAGCGCAAGGCCGACTGGCGGGTGTATCCGAACAACATCGGGCACAAAGACTGGCCCGGCTGCTTCCGCTGCCACGACGACAAGCACAAGACGGCTTCCAACGAAAAGGTCCGCTCGAGCGATTGTAATTCGTGCCACGTGATCATCGCGCAGGGCAAAGGCGCGGAGCTGGAGACGCTGTCGGCGAAGGGGCTCAAGTTCAAGCACCCCGACGGAGAGCCCGACGCGGAACTCTCGTGCAGCGACTGCCATAACGGCGGGATTCAAAAGTAGTCCAGCGCGAGCGGGCCCGCCGCGGGAAACGCGCGCGGGCCGGCAGGATCTGCGTGGTTCGGCCCGGCGGCGGCAATCGCCGCGCATCAACGGCCAACGCGTGCGTAGCGGTTAGTTGGATATTGCCGCATACTCGCGCGCATGAAAGCCGCGTGTTTCGGAATCCGCCGGGTAGCCGCTGCGGGCCTGTTGTTCGGTTTGGTGTGGGGGAATGGCCGGGCGGCCGAGGCGGTTGCCCGGCCCGCGCCGGCCGCGGCCCAGCCCGCCGTCGCGAACAAGGAGTGCATGGAGTGTCACGAGGCGGAATTTAAATCCCGCAAGAAGGGGCTCCCCAAGGAGTGGGTGGGGGTGCGGCCGGAGCTGTTTGCCAAATCCGTCCACGCCAAGGCCCATTGCGTCGATTGCCACAGCGGAATCAAGGAAGCCGAGCACGGGTCGAAGGTGCCGCCGGCCCAATGTGCTTCCTGTCACGAAAAGGAGGCCGCCCAATACGCGACGAGCATCCATGGCATGAGCCACAAGATGGGCGCGTCGGACGCGGCGGCGTGTGCGAGCTGCCACGGCACGCACGACATGGTGCCGGTGAAGCAGGTCGATTCGCCCGTCTTCAAACTGAACCTCGCGAAGACCTGCAGCACGTGTCACGACAACGCCAAGCTCACGAAGGAATACCGCATGGGGAAGACCGAGGCGGCCGGCCACTACCTCGACAGCATCCATGGCAAAGCGCTGGTGAAGATGGGCCTGATCGTCGCGCCGTCGTGCAACGACTGCCACGGGGTCCACGACATCAAGCGCAGCATCGACAAGGATTCGCGTTCGAACCACGCGAACATCGCCAAGTCCTGCGGGGCCTGCCACGTCGGCATTGAGGAAGTCTACAACGAGAGCGTGCACGGCCAGTTGCTCAAGAAGGGCGACAAGCAGGGGCCGGTCTGCATCGACTGCCACAGTGCGCACGACATCGAGAAACCCGCGACCGCCCACTTCAAAGGCCTCAGCGATCTGAGCTGCGGGAAATGTCACGAAGACCGCCTCGTGCACTACCGCGAAACCTACCACGGCAAGGCGATGGCGCTCGGCCAGCCCAACGTCGCATCCGACGTCGCCGCGTGCTACGATTGTCACGGCCACCACGATGTGTTTCCCGTCAGCGATCCGCGCTCGCGGTTGCACCAGGACAAAATTGTCGGGACCTGTGCGCAGTGTCACCCGGGGGTGAACGCGAGCTTCACGCAATACGCGCCGCACGCCAACCCGCTCGACAAGGTCAACTACCCGGTCCTGAACAAAGTTTTCCTGTTCATGACCACGCTGCTCGTGGGCGTGTTTTCGTTCTTCGGTCTGCACACGGCCTTCTGGCTGTTCCGGTCGATCTATCTTTATCTGCACGACTCGAAGTCGTTCCGCGAGGCCAAGGTCGCGACCCACGCCGACGACGACACGTTTACGCGCTTCACGCCGTTCGAGCGCATGCTGCATCTGATGATGGTGACGAGCTTCCTGGCGCTGGTGATCACGGGCATGCCGCTGAAGTTCTATTACAC
>CAJAYO010000081.1 GCA_903948415.1 uncultured Opitutia bacterium
CCCTTTCCCGTTCACTTTCCCTTTCCCTTTCCCTTTCCCTTTCACTTTCCCCCGCCCTCTCCCTTTTGCTTCCCCCTTTCCCCATGAGCTCCTTCCTCACCCGTCAGGCTCTTCCCCGTCGCACCTTCCTCCGTGGCCTGGGCGCCACGCTCTCGCTCCCGCTCCTCGACGCGATGATCCCGGCCGCCACCGCCGCCACCTCCGCGTCCAACCCCACCACCAAACCCACCCGCCGCCTCGGCTACGTCTTCATGCCCATGGGCTGCGACCAGTCGCGTTGGACCCCCACCGCTCCCGACGGCACCCTCGCCACGCTCTCGCCCATCCTCAAATCCCTCGCCCCCCACCGCGACCAACTCACCGTTCTCAGCAACATGGAGCTGCGCAACGCCTACCCCGGCTCGCACGCCACCTCCAACTCCTCCTTCCTCAGCGCCGCCAAAGCCAAGCACACCGAGAGCAACGACTATTACCTCGCGACCACCGCTGACCAACTCGCCGCCCAACAGATCGGCCAGGCCACCCAGCTCCCGTCCCTCGAACTCGCGATGGACATGCTCCAGACCACCGGCCAGTGCGACAACGGCTACGCCTGCGTTTACCAAAACAACCTCTCCTGGTCCTCGCCCACCACGCCCCTCCCCTACGAGGCCCACCCGCGCGTCGTCTTCGAACGCCTCTTCGGCGAAGGCGGCAGCGTCGCCGAACGCCGCGCCGCCCTCCGCAAACGCGCCAGCCTCCTCGACTGGGTCACCGAAGACATCGCCAGCCTCAAACGCCGCCTCGGCCCCGCCGACCAGGCCAAGGTCGCCGAATACCTCGACACCGTCCGCGAGGTCGAGCGCCGTATCCAGAAAGCCGAGGCCGACGTCGCGAAAAACCATCTCCCCGCCGACCTCGACCGCCCCCTCGGCGTCCCCGCCGCCTACACCGATCACGCGAAGCTCATGCTCGACCTCCAGGTCCTCGCCTTCCAGGGCGACATCACCCGCGTCATCACCTTCCAGCTCGCCCGCGAGACCAGCAACCGCACCTACGCCGCCGAGACCGGCGTCGCCGATCCGCACCACCCGCTCTCCCACCACGGCAACGACCCGGAAAAAATCGCCCGCATGGCGAAAATCAACGCCTTCCACGTCTCCCTCTTCGCCTACTACCTCGACCGCCTCAAAGCCACCCCCGACGGCGACGGCACGCTCCTCGACCACACCATGCTCCTCTTCGGTTCCGGCATTGGAAATCCGAACATCCACGACCACACGAATCTCCCGACCCTCGTCGCCGGCGGCCGCGCCTTCGGGATCAAAGGCAACCGCCACCTCCGCTACAAAGACCCGGTCCCGCTCGCGAACCTCCACCTCACCCTCCTCGACAAAGCCGGCGTCAACATCGACTCCTTCGCCGACAGCACCGGCAAAGTCACCGACCTCTTCCGCCCGCTGACGGTGTGAACATGACCCGATCTTCGAAGCCCCAAGCTCAGCCCTCACCACCTCCGTGAATCTTCGAATCAGCCCCATCAACCGCCGATCGGCCCGCCGGACCTTCTCCGTTGGCTGCGTGCTTGGAAGTTGGATGCTGGCGCTTGGAGCCTTCGCCGCACCCAGCGCCTCCCCCCTCGCCGACGCCGTCGAACACCGCGACGCCATCGCGATCCGCACCCTCCTCGCCGACTCCGCCGTCAACACCCCGCAGCCCGACGGCACCACCGCCCTCCACTGGGCCGCACGCCACGACGACCTCCCCACCGCCCAATCTCTTCTCTCCGCCCAAGCCAATCCCAACGCCCAAAACCGCTACGGCGTCACCCCGCTCTCCCTCGCCTGCACCAACGGCTCCGCGCCCCTCGTCACGCTCCTCCTCGCCGCCGGCGCCGACGCCAACCTCGCCCTCCGCGGCGGCGAGACACCCCTCATGACCGCCGCCCGCACCGGCCGCCTCGCCGTCGTGTCCGCCCTCCTCGCCAAGGGCGCCCGCGTCGACGACAAGCTCACCGCCGGCGGCCAGACCGCCCTCATGTGGGCCGCCCACCACGGTCACGCCGCCGTCGTCGCCGCGCTCATCGCCGCCGGCGCCGATTTCCGCTCGCCCGTCGACACTGGTTTCACCCCGCTGCTCTTCGCCACCCGCACCGGCCGCGCCGACGTCATCCGCGTCCTCCTCACAGCCGGCGTCGACCTCAACGAAGCCACCAAGCCCGCGAAAAAAGGCACCAACAAGCAGCCGCGCGCCGGCACCAGCGCACTCCTCATCGCCGTCGAAAACGGCCACTTCGAACTCGCCGCACAGCTCCTCGACCTCGGCGCCAACCCCAACGATCTCCGCTCCGGTTTCGCCCCGCTCCACGTCCTCACCTGGGTCCGCAAACCCGACAGCGGCGAAGACGACGGCCAACCCATCCCCGACGGCTCCGGCCTCTACACCAGCGAAGACCTCATCCGTAAACTCGTCGCCAAAGGCGCCGACGTGAATCTCCGCCTCACCGGCGGGCCGTCCGGCGGCGGCCGCCTCGCGCGCAAAGGCTGCACCCCCTTCCTCCTCGCCGCCGACACCGCCGACACGCCGTATCTCAAACTCCTCCGCTCCCTCGGCGCCGACCCCACCCTCACCAACGCCGACGGCTGCACCGCCCTCATGGCCGCCGCCGGCCTCGGCACGCGTGCCGTCGAGGAGGAAGCCGGCACCGAAGAGGAAGCCGTCGAAGCCGTCACTTACCTCCTCTCGCTCGGAGCGGACATCAACGCCGTTTCGAAAATCGGCGACACCGCCATGCACGGGGCCGCCTTCGCGAATTTCCCGAAGGTCATCCAACTCCTCGACGCCAAGGGCGCGAAGCTCGAAGTCTGGAACCAGAAAAACCAAAAGGGGTGGACCCCGCTTCTCGTCGCCGAAGGCCACCGCTACGGCAATTTCAAACCCGGCTTTTCCACCATTGCCGCCTTCCACGACGTCCTCCGCGCCCACGGCCTCACCCCGCCGCCCCCGACGCCCCCGGTCCCCGTCAAAGGTTACTAAACGCCGTAGTCGGCGACCGGTTACGCACGAGGACCGGGTCGCTGTCCCGCCCTTGTTCGTTTTCGCCCCACCCCCACCGAGCTCCCCGCAAAAGGGACCCGGCCCATGCCTGGGCGCAGCTCACTTCCCTGCCCACACCGCCCGAAGTGGGCCGCGGATCCCGAGGTGGGCCGGCCGCTCCACGGGCGGCCGAGCGCAGGTCGGAGCGTGACTCGTTGAGCCGCGCGCGGAGCGCCCGGCCCGCCGCAGGGAGACTGCGCGCCGCAAGAAACGGAGATGCCCCCGTCAGACTCGTGCCCCACCACCGCCGTGCTTGCGGTGGCCGCCTCCGCCACCACGCTGGCACCCGATGTCCCCGGCCGACCGATCGCGTTCGCGCACCCACCTCTTCGTCGTCGCCTTTGTCGCGTCCGCCGGACTCGTCCTCACGTGGTGGCTCTGGCGCGAGGCCGGCGTGCGGGAAGACTTCCGGCGCGACGCCGAATTCGACCGCCAGGTCACCGCCCGCCACGCCCTCATTCGCGAAACCCTCTCGGGCTACGAAAATGGCCTGATCGCCCTCCGGCTCCTCCTCTCTTACCATCCGACGATCAATCGCCGCGAGTTCGCCGACGCCGTCCAGCAACAGCTCGCCCGGCACCCCGGGTTTCTCGGCGTCCAGTGGGCTCCCGCCGTCACCGCCGCCGACCGGCCCGCCTGGGAAAAAGCCCACGCCGCCGCCATCCCCGGCGGCATTCGCGAACGGGTGCGCGGCGGGGCCGATGCGCCGGCGGCGGCCCGCGACCTCTATTTCCCCATCACCTTTGCCGAACCGCTGGCCACCAACCGCAACGTCCTCGGTTCCGACGCCGCCGCGAGCCCCCTCCGGGCCGATATCACCCGCGCCCAAACCAGCCCCACCTGCGTCATCAGCGGCCTGCTCAAGCTCGTCTACGAATCGGGCCCGAACGACGGCGTCGTCATGCTGTGCGGCGTCTCACCGCCGGCCCTCGCTCCCCACCAACCCGCCGCCAATGTCGGTGTGCTGCTCGGTGTTTTTCGCGTGGCCGACCTCCTCGCCCAACCGTGGAACCGTGCCCCGGGCCGCCGGCTCGACGTGCTCTTTCTTGACGAGTCGGCGATACAACCGGACCGCCGGCTCCTTTTCTCCCATCAGGCCTCCGGCGACCCGCCTCCCACCGAAGCCGAGTTCCGCCTCCGGCTGCATCGCGACATCCCCTTTCAGATCGCCGGCCGCCACTGGCGCATCCTCTACCGCCCCGCCGGCGATGACGCGGCGTCCGAATCGTCCGCGCTTCCGCGCATCGTGCTGATCTCCGGCCTGGTCATCACGACCCTCGGCACCGGTTTCCTGGGCTCCCGCCTCCGTCATACCCGGGAGGTCGAACAAGCGGTACGGGAGCGCACCGCCGAACTGAGCGAAAGCCGCCGCCAATTGAGCAGCCTCATGCACTCCCTGCCGGGCATGGCCTATCGCGGCCACTACGAAGCCGCGTTCACGGTGCGCTATGCCAGCGAAGGCGCCACCGACCTCACCGGCTGGAGGCCCGAAGAGTTCGTTTCAGGCGCCGTCCGGTTTCGCGATATCGTGCATCCCGACGATCTGGTCGCGGTGCGCGAAACCACCCACGTCGCCTTGCGCGAGCGCGCGGACTTCCACCACGAATTTCGCATCCACACCCGCGACGGCCGGGAAAAATGGGTGCGCTCCGGCGGGCGCGGCGTCTATGCCACCGACGGCCAACTGACGATGATCGAGGGCCTGGTGATCGATATCACCGCACAACGACTCGCCGAACAGGAACGCCTCACGCTCGAGCGCCGGCTCCTGGACGGTCAGAAGCTCGAAAGCCTCGGCCTGCTCGCCGGCGGCATCGCCCACGATTTCAACAACCTCCTCGCGATCATCATCGGCAATTCGAGCCTCCTCCGCCTCGAGCCGGGCCGCACCGCCGAGACCGAGGCCAAATTCACCGCCCTCGAAACGGCCGCCCAACGCGCCTCCGACCTGTGTATCCAAATGCTCGCGTACGCCGGCAAGGGCCGGTTCGTCGTCCAGCCGGCCGACTTGACCGCCCTCGTCGAGACCTTGGTGCCGCTGTTCGAAGTCTCCATCGCCCGGCAGGCGCACCTCCACCTGGCGCTCGCGCGCGACCTGCCGGCCGTGCGCGCCGACACCACCCAGCTGCGCCAGATCATGATGAATCTGGTGCTCAACGCCGCTGACGCCATCGGCGACCGCGGCGGGCAAATCGCCCTCACCACCGGAGTGATGCACGCGGATGCAGCATTCCTCGCCGCGTGCGCCACCGGCGGCGACCTGCCGCCCGGCGAGTTCGTTTTCCTCGAAGTGCGCGACAGCGGCTGCGGCATGCCCCCCGCCGTGCGCGCGCGGATTTTCGATCCGTTCTTCACCACGAAGTTCACCGGCCGCGGCCTCGGCCTCGCCGCCACCCTCGGCATCGTGCGCGGCCATCATGGCGCCCTCCACGTCGAAACCGCCGTCGGCACCGGCTCCACCTTTCGGCTGCTGTTGCCCGCCGAGCCCGGCGTGACCGTGGCCAAACCCCCGCCCACGCCGGCCCCGGGCTCCTGGAAATTCACCGGCCGCGCCCTCGTGATCGACGACGACGAACCCGTGCGTCTCGTCGCCACGGGCCTGTTACAATCCGTCGGTGCCTCCGTCCACTCCGCCCCCGACGGCCGGGCGGGCATCGAGGCGTTTCGCGCCAATCCCGCCGCCTTTGACGTCGTGTTGCTCGACCTCCTCATGCCCGGACTCAGCGGCGAGGAGACCCTGAAAATCCTCCGCACCATTCGCCCCGACGTCCGGGTCCTCATCATCAGCGGATTCAGCGAAACCGACGTGATGCAACACCTCGCCGGCGACCGCGGACCCTTTCTTTTCCTCCGCAAGCCCTTCAATCGCGGGGCCCTCGTCGTGGCCCTGCGCGAACTGCTCGGGTAGTTTCCGGTGGTGACGCACCCACCCGCGGATTTCCGCGCCCGCTTTCCCGACGCTCGAGACCGACGCCCGCACCGGGCCTCGCCCTGTCCGGCGCACGCCGCCCCGTCCGCAGCGCCGGCACCGGTTCACCCCTCCGCAGGTCACCCGGAAAAAGGGGCCCCCATCGGCGCGCCGATCGGCCGGCCCAATTTTAACCGGCTTCCCACGGCGCCTTCCATCCGCGCCCCCTCATGGCGTAGCGGAGCAGCTGAACGGTTGCCCATTGCGTCCTGAGCGTGCCTTTTCCCCGCGCGGCCTCCGCATCATCCGCCCCCCCGCGGCGCCATCCGCCCGTTCGCCCTTGCTTCGGCGCCTGCCGCGCCCGACCCAGCAGTTGGACGCCGGTGATTGAGGTGGCCCGATTTGACGGACACGTGTTGGGCCCACCAAAAAAAACCATCGTTCACGGCGCCTCGATTCACCCGCTCACGCGGGATCACCTCTTCGCGTCGTTCACGAGGGCCCCACTCGTCGACGGGTGCAAGGGCGGCTTGCTCGCTGCTCCAGCCGCAAGTCAGGGACGCCCGCCCGTCCACCCTGCACCGCCGTCCACCGATCCTCGGCGGCCGCGCGGAGTGCGCTCACGACGTCACGCCTGAAGAAACCCGGTCGACCCGCCGCGCGGTGGCGCGCAAAACTACGGGCCGCCAAGAGCAGTGACCATTCGCGTCCCGCTTCGCCTTGTCGGCGCCGGTCTTCGAATGGAGATAGCCCCCGTCGAGTCGCCTGGCCAAATCTCAATCGTCGCATGGCGGATCGGCGAACCCGCCTCCGTCAATCACCGTCCGCTCAACCACGCGACCTCACCCACCGCCGGCGTAAGCCCGTCGTTGACCACCACCACATCGTTGTCCGTATCGAGCGGCGGCACGTCGGGATCTAACGGCAGCACGTCGGGATCAAACGGCCCCTCCGTCTGCCGCGGCGTGAGCGCGAGCTCCTCGGCCAACCGGCCGGGCACGGCGACGAGAGCGGAACCGAACGCTATCGGCCGGAGAAACCGACGCCGGGGCACGTGGACCTCAAACGCCCGGGGCGAAAGCGCGATGGCCTTCCGGGGAGCAGACGCGCGCTTTTCGCTATGGTCACCATCGCCTTTGACGATCCCCCCCCCCGAACGCCACGGCCGCTCTTCCTCCCCGCGAAACCCACGCCGCCAGGCCACGCGTCGCGTCCTCGCCGCCTGGCCCGACGGATTCCTCCTCGCCGCCCCGTGGGGGACCGCGGCGCCTCCGTCCGCCCCGGCCCTCAACCGCGGGTCAACCGCCGGCTTTCAGCCCCGCGACCTCTTGCCGCCAGGGATGCTCCTCCCGGAAGCCCAGTACTTCACGGATCTTCCGGTTCGAGATCGGCGCCTCGTCTCCGACGAGCGGCCGCCGGTGCGGCGTGCGCGGACACCACTGGCGCAAAAAATCCGCCGTCGGCCCATTCGCCGTGAGGGTGTCGTTTACGGCGTTGAAAACCTGATACCCGAGCCCGTTCGTCTGCAGGCAACGGTGCACGATCTGCCCGAGATCGCGCGCGTCGATATAACTCCACGCGTTGCGCTTTCGCGCCAGCGGATCGGCGACAAAGCCCGGGAACCGCGCGTAGTCGTGCGGCTCGATCACGTTGCCGATCCGCAGCGCATAGATGTCGGCCTTGAAGCGCTCCGCAAAGGTGCGCGCCGTCTTTTCGTTCACCACCTTGGACAACCCGTAGCTGTCCATCGGATCGACGTCGTAGTCTTCCTCCAGCGGAAACGCATGGTAGTCCTGGTCGCCCTCCGCGAAGCACACGCCATACGTCGTCTCGCTGGACGCGATGACGACCTTGCGAATGCCCAGCTTCATCGCCGCCTCAATGATATTGTAGGTGCCCATCACGTTCACGCGAAACGTCTCGTTGTCCGGCTGCAACAACACCCGCGGAATCGCCGCGAAATGCACCACCGCATCGACCGGCGCCGGCGGTTGGCCCAGCTCAAATCCGCCGAAACCAAAGTGCGTCGTCATCGCATTGAACACCTGGCCGGCGTCCGTCATGTCGCCCACGAGGGTCGGGATCTGCGCGTGCTCCGACGGCTTGAGGTCGAAGTTGAGCACCGCATAGCCGCGACTCGCGAGCCAGGGCAAGACATGGCGCCCGGCCTTGCCGGAGCCGCCGGTAAACAGAATGCGTTGGGTCATACGCCCCACCGGTAGACAGCCGACGCTCCGAACGCAGGACAAATCATCCGGCCTTTTTTCCGGACGACGGTCCCGATCGGCCCTGCCACCGTCGCCCCACAAAGTTTGAGGGCACCGTTGCCGCGCGCCGCGGTCTCGCCTGTCCTCCCCTGAGTGAGATTTTTCCGCACCTTTCTGCGCGTCCTGATCGTGGCGAGTATCCTCGTCGCTCTTGCCGTGGCCCTGGCCTTCGTGCCGGCGGTGCAAACGTGGCTCGTGGAACGCGCTTTGGCCGGCCGGCCGGGTCTGACCGTTTCCGTCGAATCCATCTCCGCGGGATTGTCCCGCGTGCACGTGACGAATCTTCGGCTCCGCCATGACACCGGCGGACTCATCTTGCCCTCGCTGGAGGCCACCTTGCCGATGAAGCGCGCGCTGTGGGATCGGCAGGCGCACGTCGGATCCCTCGTCGCGAAAGGCTGGACGCTCGATCTGAGCGGCGCTTCCGCCCTCCCCGAAAAGACACCGCGCGCCGCCGCCGCCACCGCGGCGCCCGACGCCGACCTCGCGCAGCACGTCACGCACGCCTTTCGCGGCCTCCTCCGCCGCTGGGCCTTCCCCGGCGACCTGACGCTGGACGGCGCCGACCTGGAGGGCGACGTCCTGTTACCTCCTCTGGCCGGCCAGGAGGCCTCCCGCGTGCACGTCACGCTCAAGGGCGGCGGAATGTCCTCCGGCCACCGCGGGCGTTTCACTCTCGATGTCTCCGGTCCCATGACCGACTCGGCCAAATCAGCCGGCGCGGCTTCCGCGCATGGCCAACTCACCGTCACCATGGACTCTCCGCGGACCGTGCATCGCGTCGCGTTCGCGGGCCGCGTGACCGCCCCCGGCGAAGCGCTCCCCGAGGACCTCACGTTGTCGGCCACGATTGACGCGGCCGGCCCCGCGCAGGCCGAAACCTACTCGCTCGATCTGCGGCGCGGCCCCCGCCGCCTCATCGACCTCACCGCGGCCCTGGCCGGCGATCAGCCCCTCATCCGGGGAACATGGACGCTCGACCTCCCCGCGTCCGATGGGGCGCGTTTCTCGCCGGCCCGCGCGCTACCCGGGCTCGCGACGACCGGCGCAGGCTCGTTCGACGCCGACCTTGGCTTCAACCGCCTGCACGTCGTCGGCCGCGCGCAGACTGCGCTGAGCCGTCTCGGCAACCTCACCCCCGCCCTCGACCGTCTCGGCGCAGTCTCCCTGGAAAGCGATTTTGACCTCGTCCGCACCGGCCCGTCGCTCCACGTCGGCCGCCTCAGCCTGTCCCTGCGTGGCGAGCGCCCCATCGCGTCCGCCCACTCGCGCCAACCCTTCGAGTGCGATCTCACCACCGGCGAACTCAAGGTCGCCGACCCGGCCACCGACTGGCTGCAGGGCTCGCTCCAAGGATTCCCTGTCGCCTGGCTCTCCGGCCTCGTCGAGGACACGGCCTTCGCCGGCGGCGAGTTCATCGGCGACTTCGCCGTGACGGCCGCCAACGGCAGCTTCGCGTTGCGTGCAAAAACTCCGCTGATCGCCGCCGGCGTTTCGGTGCAACGCTCCGGCCGCACCCTCGCCCAGAATCTCGATCTCTCCCTCGCCCTGCTCGCCGAACGCACGCCGGCCGGCTGGCGCCTCGAGGCCTCGCCGTTGCTCGTCACCCACGCGGGCCGGCGCCTCGCCACCCTCGCAGCCAAATTATCCCCGCTCGCCGAGCCGCGCGTGCGCCACGTGATCTCCGGAAAATGGGACGCCGATCACGACGCATGGGCCACCCAACCCTTTCTCGCCGCAATCCGCACTCCCCTCGGACGCTCGTCCACCGGCGACTTCACGATTCGCACGGGCCTCGCCACCGAAGTCACCGCCACCACCAAACTCCTCGGCCACACCCCCGAGCGCTCGGTCACCGCCAGCCTGCGCGCCACCCTCGACGCCTTCGGCGGCGTCGAGTTCAAGGTCCCGCTCTCCGTCATCTTCGGGAGCAAGCAGACGAACCTTTCGGCCAACGGACAGTGGGCCAAAGCCAAACCCGGCCGGCATCTGGACGCCGAACTCACCGGCGTCGAAGCCGAACTCGACCACCTTGGCCTGCTGGCCGGCGCCGTGGCCGAGTGGGGCGGCATCACGCTGCCCGCGCGCGATGAGCGCGTCAGCCCCGCCGCTTCACCCGCCCCCGCCGCCATGCGCGACTCTCGTCCGCTCTGGGGCGACTGGATCGGCCGCGTAAAACTCAATCTCTACCGCCTGCGCACCCCGACGCAGGAATGGAACGAAGTGGCCGGAGCCTTCGTCCTCGCACGCACGTCCCTCCGCCTCGAAGGCGGTCGCGCCGTCCTCGCACCGCCGAGCCCTCTGCCCGACCGGATCAACCGTCCGGGCGCGAAGGGCGAACCTCCCCGCAACCGTCTGACTGCCGAGGGAACCCTCTCGTTCGAGGCCGCCGCCGAGGAACCTTACCGCCTCCGCGCGACCGCGGCCCTCGACGCGGTTGACTCCGCCCGGCTGTTTACCGCGGCCCAAGCTTCGCGCGATCCCGCGATCGAGGGCCGTTTCTCCGTCGTCGACACCCTCACGGCCACCGGCGTCAACGTGCCCCAGCTCCTCGCCCGCCGGCAGGAAACCTTCCAGTTGGCCAGCCAGAGCGGGGTCATCCGCCTGCTCCGCTCCGACGTGGCCCCGGCGATCCCCGACCACGCCACCCCGGTCAAAGACACGTTCACCCGAGCCGGGGCTCTCGTCGGCGCATTGTTCGGCATCCGCAAGGGCGCCATCGACACGGGCCTGAACCCTCTCAGCCAAGCCACGCAGGCCGTGCTCGATTTCAGCTACCAGACCCCGGAAATCCGCTACGACCATTGCACCCTCACCGCGACCCGCACCGCCGACGGCCCGCTGCGCCTCACCGACATCGCGATCACCGCGCCCAACGAACACCTCACCGGCACCGGAGAAATCGGCAACCTCCCGGGCCGACCCCTGCGCGCCCAACCGCTCTCGCTCGATCTGACCCTCGGCTTCAAGGGCCGCTCCGCGCAGTTGCTGACGAAGGCGGGCCTGCTTTCCGCCGAAAAAAACGAGCAGGGCTACGCGGTTCTCCGGCAGCCCCTCCGCTTCGGCGGCTCGCTCGAAAAAATCGACCCCTCCGCCTGGCGCGACCTCCTGCTCAAGGCCGCCACCGGCACCCCGGACCGACCGAAAAAAGGCGGCTGACCCCACGCCTGCTTTCGCGCGACCGTCGGCCGCCCTCACCCCACCGGCGCAAACGCCACGATCTGGTTCTGCTCGCGGTGGTTCGTCCAAAATTTCGTGCCGTCCCACGCCAGCGCCCGCGCCTGAAACGGAATGCGCGCCACGTCCACCCACGTCGGCTCACCCGCCCCCGCCGCCTTCAGATCCACCCGCGTGAGCCAATACTCGTTCGTCTCCTCGGCGTCCGTCGTCACGAGATAAAGCATCCCGTCGACAAACACCTGCCCGCAGATCCCGTGCGGCCCCTGGATCACGCGCTCGATTTTCCCGTCGTCGCCCACGCGCACGACCTTCTTGGGATACCACTGGCTCACGTGCAGGCGCTGCCCGTCGAAACCGAGCTGCGACCCCGTGTCGTCCGGACACGGCAGCCGCCACGTCGCATCGAAACCCGTTCCCGGCACCAGGCGCCGCACGATCCGATGGTCCTCCGCCCCCTCGCTGCACAGCACGCGCAGTTCGTTCCCCACCGCGACCAGGCCATACGGCGTCCCCGGCGCCGCATACTCCGCCCCCACCGTCCAGGTCTGCGGATTGATCGCGTAAACCCGCTTCGTCTCACGCGACCCCATCCAGAGCGTCGCCCCATCCCACGCCAAGGACTGCGGTTTCGGAGCCGGTGATACCCAACGCTGCAATTCGTGGACATTCTTCATGGTGGCACGAGCATCCGCACCGGACCGCCCGTGGAAAGCCCCAAAACGCCACGCGCCCCATTGCAAAACTTAACCGCGCTGTAACCATCCGGTTCACTCAGGGCGTGCCCTCCGCCCTCACGGCCCCATGTTCTTCGTTTCCATGAAACCGTCCCTCACGCATCTCTGCGCCCTCGGCCTCGTCCCCTTGCTCGCGTTCCTGTTCCTCGTCCCCTCCGCCTCGGCCCAGCCCGCCGCCACCGGCACCATCGAGGGCCGCGTCACCCACCTCCGCACCGGCGACCCCGTCGAACTCGCCCGCGTCACCGTCGAGGGCACCTCGCTCGAGACGTTCACCGACTCCGGCGGCCAGTTCCGCCTCGCCCAGGTCCCGGCCGGCGATGCCCGCCTCCGCATTTTCTTCACCGGTCAGGATCAACAGACCGCCACCGTCGCCGTCTCCCCCCGCGCGACCGCCCGCCGCGATTTCGGTCTCACCGCCGGCGCCCGCCCACCCGCCCCCGGAGCTGACAGCGCCGTGGTCACCCTCGACCAATTCGTCGTCGCCACGTCGAAGACGATGGACGCCGCCGCCCTCGCGATCAACGAGCAGCGCTTCGCGTCCTCGATCAAGAGCGTCGTCTCCGCCGATGAATTCGGCAGCGTCCTCGAGAGCAACCCCGGTGATTTCCTGAAATACATCCCGGGCATCACCATCGATTTCATCGGCGGCGCCGCGCGTTCCATCTCGATCGGTGGCGTGCCGCCCGAATACGTTCCCATCACCGTCGGCGGCTTCGATGTCTCCAGCGTCGCCGGCGGTGGCACCGCGCGCAGCGTCGATTTCCACACGCTCTCCCTGAACAACATCTCGCGCCTCGAGGTGCTGCACTCGCCGACGCCCGAGTCGCCCGGCTCCGCCCTCGCCGGCTCCGTCAATATGATTCCGCGCAGCGCCTTCGACCGCTCCCGCCCGATCTTCAGCTACAGCGTGTTCCTCATGATGCGCGACAACGACCGCCATCTCTTCAGCAAGACCCCCGGCCCGCGCTGGATTAACACCCGCAAGGTCCACCCCGGTTTCGACTTCTCCTATATCAAACCCGTCAACGACCGCTTCGGTTTCACCCTCTCCGGCGGCATGACCAAGCAATACACCGAGGAGGCCCGCACCGCCAACACGTGGCGCGGCGCCGGCGCGGTGACCAACGGCCTCACCGCCACCACCGCCGCCACGCAGTATCCCGACACCACACCCGACAAACCCTACCTCACCGATTATGTCGTCGAGGACGGCGGCAAACACACCGAGCGCACCTACGCCGCCGCGACCGTCGACTACAAGCTCTCCCGCAACGACCGGCTCTCCTTCTCGGCCGAACTCACTTTCTACGCGTCGCCGCTCAACCAGCGCACCCTCTCCTTTTTCGTCAACCGCGTCAGCCCCGGCGACTTCACCCCGACGTCCACCCACGGGCAGGTCGGCCGCGGCGAGGTGCGCAACGCCTCCGCCTCGCGAAATCACCAACGCACCAAATATATGCCGACCCTCACCTACCGGCACGACGGCCCCGTCTGGAAAGCCGAGAGCGGCCTCGGTTACTCCAACGAACGCCTCCACTTCCGCAGCTCCGACAAGGGCTTTTTCAACAACGTCACCTCCACGCGCCAGGGCGTCACCGTAAACTTCGACGAGATCTTCTATCTCCGGCCCGGCCGCATCACCGTCACCGACGGCACCACCGGCGCGCCCGTCGACCCTTATAATCTCAGCAACTTCGTCCTGAGCACCGCCAACGCCACTTACCGCCGCACGACCGATGTGCGCGAGAGCGCCTATGCGAACCTCCGCCGCGACTTCGATCTCGGCGGCACGCCCTTCGTGCTCAAGGGCGGCCTCGATGTGCGCCGCGCGCAGCGGGACGATTTCCAGAGCACGCCGCCCTACACCTTCGTCGGCGCCGACGGCCGTTCCAGCACGAGCCCCACCGCGGCCGGCAGCGACGACCGCGCGAGCGTGGTCCTCGACGAGGTCTTCTCCCAACGCACCGCGCCCTACGGTTTCCCGCAGGTGCAATACGTCAGCACCGAAAAGGCGTTCACGCTCTACCAAGCCAACCCCGCCTCCTTCACCCTCGATCCCAACAGCCAGTATCGCTCCGAGGTCACCAATTCGAAACGCGCCGCCGAGCTCGTCTCCTCCGCCTACCTCCGCGGCGACACCGCGTTCTTCCACCGCCGCCTCAAGCTCGTCGGCGGCCTCCGCGCCGAACAGACCAACGTCGACGCCGAAGGCCCGCTCAACGATCCCACGCGCAACTACCAGCGCAACGCCGCCGGCCAGGTCATCCGCAACGCCAACGGCACGCCCGTCCTGATCTTCCCCACCACCAACGCGCTCGCCGTCTCGCAGCTCACCTTTCTCGCCCGGGCCGGCCGCGCCGAAAAAGAATACCTGCGCCTCTTCCCCAGTCTCAACGCGAGCTTCAACGTCCGCGAAAATCTCGTCGCCCGCGCCGCTTATTACACTTCCGTCGGCCGCCCCAATTTCAACCAATACTCCGGCGGCGTCACGCTTCCCGACCCCGACCTCGCCCCCTCCAATACCAACCGCATCACGGTCAACAACGCCGCCATCAAGGCCTGGAGCGCGCAGACCGCGAAGGTCCGCGTCGAGTATTATTTCGCAGGGGTGGGCCAGCTCTCGGTCGGCGCCTTCCAACGCGAATTCAAAAACTTCTTCGGCGCCTCCACCTTCCCCGCCACCCCGGAATTCCTCTCCTTCTACGGGCTCGATGCGGCCACCTACGGACGCTTCGACGTCGCCACCCAGACCAACGTCGCCGGCACCGTCCGCATGAGCGGCCTCGAATTCGACTACAAACAGGCCCTCACCTTTTTGCCCGCCTGGGCGCGCGGCCTGCAGGTCTTTGCCAATGCCAGCGCCCTCCGCGCCACGGGCGACGCCACCGCCGACTTCGCGGGCTTCGTCCCGCGCACCTACAACTGGGGCGTCAGCCTCACGCGCGCGAAATTCAACCTGCGCGCCAATTGGAACTACCGCGGCCTCAACCGCCAGGCCTCCCTCACGGGCCGCAGTATCGAAGCCGGCACCTACACGTGGGGCGCGAAGCAGCTCTTCCTCGATCTGCAGGGCGAGATTCTCCTCCGCCCGCACCTCGCCCTCTTCGCCAATCTCCGCAACGTGGGCGACGCCACCAACGACACCGGTATCTACGGCCCCAGCACCCCGGAGCACGCCCAGTTCCGCCAGCGCACGACCTACGGCTCCCTCTGGTCCGTTGGCGTCAAGGGCTCGTTCTGAGTTTCACGTTCACCGATACAGCAGAAACTCCGCGCGCCGCCGCGCAAACTCCGCGAGCCCGGCGTCCCAGCGCGCGGCGATGGTCCCGTAACCGTCGCCGCGCGCAAACGCCTCCCGCACCGTCGACGTGCCCATGACCTTGTCGAAGTAATCCGCATACAGCTCCAGCTTGGTCCCGTAGAGCCGCTTCACCGTCTCCAACACCGCCAGCACCACCGTCACCGAACGAAACGCGTCGCGGTCGGTCACGTGCAGCTGACATCCGCCGCAGCGCTGCCCCGCCCATTTCGAAAACGTCGGCGCAAACCACGCCTCGCGAAACCGCACGCCCGCGAGCCCGAGCGCATTCAGCTCCCGCGCCAGCCCGAAGCCGTCGATCCACGGCGCACCGAACAGCTCGAACGGTTTCGTCGTCCCCCGCGCCTCCGAGAGATTCGTGCCTTCCAGCAACACCTGCCCCGGATACACCGTCGCCGTGTCGAGCGTCGGCATGTTCGGCGAAGGGAACACCCACGGCAGCCCCGTCGCATCATACCAGTCGCCGCGCCGCCAGCCCTCCATCGCCACCACCGTCAGGGCGCATGGCCGCGCGAGGAACTTCGCATTGAACAACCGCGCCAACTCGCCCGCCGTCATCCCGTGCCGCAACGGCACCGGATACAGCCCGATGAACGAACTGTGCGCCGGATACTCCAAAACCGGGCCCTCCATCGCCACGCCGCCAATCGGATTCGGCCGGTCCAGCACGACGAAGGGAATCCCCGACTCCGCCGCCGCCTGCATCGCGTACGCCATCGTCGCGACATACGTGTAGACCCGCGTCCCCACGTCCTGCAGGTCAAACACCAGCACGTCCACCCCCCGCAGCATCGCGTGCGCCACCGTCTTCCCCGTGGGCTGCGTGTCGAACTCCCGCATCGTCGCGTCGATGTCGACCAGCGGATCGCTCGGCAGTTTTAACGCCTGCCCATAGAGCGAAAACACCGGCAGCCCGAGCTGCTCGTCCTGAAAAAAATCCACAAACTCCCCCGCCTGCGCGTTGCCCCGCACCCCGTGCTCCGGCCCGTAAAGCGCCACCACGTTCACGTCCGGCACCGCCCGCAACCGCGCGATGATACTCACGACGTCGCGGTCGACGCCGGTGGGATTCGTGATCAGACCGACCCGCTGGCCGCGCAAGAGGTGCAACTGCGATTCGAGGAGAACATCGACGCCGAGTTTCATCCCCGAGAAGAATTCCCCGCCGCACCCGAACGCGAATCAATTTCCTTGCGGCCCAAAGGCCGGAGCCTGCTAGCAGGCGATTCAGGCTATCCGTCTTCCTCACCACAAACCATCGCCTGCCAGCAGGCTCCTACCGCTCCGCAATCCATTCCCCATACGCCCGCGCCCCGAGATAGCCATACCCCTGCCCCGCCCGTTCCGTCCCCGCGAGCAGCGCATGGATAAACCCGTTCAGCTCCACCTGCCGCGTATGCAGCACCGCCTCCACCGTCGTCGCTCGTCCGCCCACCGTCATCGCGCTCCTGACCAGTCGCACGCCATGGCTGTAGTCCGCCCACGTCGCCGCGTGCCCGAGATAAAGCGGCTGGATCGCCGATCCGTCCAACCGGTGCCAGCCGTTGATCGCCACTCGGCCCGGCGACGTCGCCAATCGCGGCGTGATCACCACGGCTTTCTTGTGCCCGGCCACCAACGTGCCGAGTGGGTGCCCCGCCAACGCCGTATCCCGTTGCGCCCGCACTGTCGCGTTGTGCTGCGAAAACACCGGCTCCGTCGTCATCGCCTTACTCGGCACGATCGGCGCCGGCGCCAATTTCACCAGCGCCGCCCGCCAGATCGCCTCCACCATTTTTCGCGTCGGCAACACGAACCCCAGTTCATCCGCGATCGCCTGCGCCGTACCCGGCGTCAGCGGCGCGAGCCAGTAGTCCGCCTCCGTTCCGATCCACACATAGTCCGGCGCAACCGCGATCACCGCATCGCCTAACCGCACGTCCACAAACCGCCGCCACCACCCCGGCACGTTGCCCTGCCGCACTTCCGCCACGACCGCCGCCTCGCGGGCCGCACGATCCATCGCGGCGACCCGCTGGGCAAACTGCGTTCCCGTCTCCGCGGCCGCCGCGGCCGTCAATGCGATCAGTCCGAGCGCGATGAAACGACACCTCATGACCGTCACCGTGCCCACGCCCGGACAAATGACGAGCCCGCCTCGCGGCTTGCCGCCCCCGCGCGCACCCCGTTGTCTCGGCGCATGAGTTCCCCTGCCCCGGCCCCCGCCGCTCCGCGCACCACGATCCGCTGGGGCATCCTCGGCTGCGGCGATGTCACCGAAGTGAAAAGCGGCCCCGGCTTCCGCAAAGCCCACGGCTCCCAACTCGTCGCCGTCATGCGCCGCAACGCCACGCTCGCCGCCGACTACGCCCGCCGCCACGGCGTCCCCCGCGCCTACGCCGACGCCCGCGCCCTCGTGCACGACCCGGAAGTCGACGCCGTCTACGTGGCCACTCCGCCCGGGGCCCACCTCGAAGGCGCCCTCCTCGCCGCCGCCGCCGGCAAACCCTGCTACCTGGAAAAACCCATGGCGCGCCACACCGCCGAGTGCGACGCCCTCATCGCCGCCTTCGCCGCCGCGCAACAAAAACTCTTCGTCGCCTACTACCGCCGCGCCCTGCCGCGTTTCGAAAAAGTCCGCGCCCTCCTCGAGGGTCGCGCCATCGGCCAGCTCACGGGCATCAACTACCGCTTCGCCGCCCCCACCCCCGCCAACGCCGACCCCGCCCAAAACGCCTGGCGCGTCTCCGCCGCCCACGCCGGCGGCGGCCTCTTCCTCGATGTCGGCTCCCACGTGCTCGACGTCCTCGACCACTGCGTCGGCCCCCTCGAAGCCGTCCACGGCCGCGCCGCCCGCCTCGCCTCCTCCGCCGACGTCGAAGACGCCGTGGCCATGACCTTCCGCACCGCCGCCGGCGCCCTCGGCTCCGCGTCGTGGAACTTCGCCACCGCCGCCAAGGAGGACACCCTGGAGTTTTTCGGCACCGCCGGACGCCTCGCCTTCACAGTCTTCAACGCCGAGCCGATCCGCCTCGAAACCGCCTCCGGCACGGAATCGTTCGCGATCGCGAATCCGGAGCACGTCGCCCAACCCCTCATCCAGCTGATCGTCGACGACCTCCTCGGCCGCGGCACCTGCCCGAGCACCGGCGAGTCCGCCCGCCGCACCAGCGTCGTCATGGACCGCGTCCTCGAAGACTACTACGGCGGCCGCACCGATGCGTTTTGGTTGCGTCCCGCCACCTGGCCCGGCCGTAGTAGCACCCATGCCCAACCGTAAGCTCGGCGCCCTCGCCCTCTTCATCGTCGTGAGCTTCGTCGCCGCCGGCCTCGGCAGCGCCGCGACGACGAGCGCCATCACCACTTGGTACCCGACCATCGCCAAGCCGTCGTGGAATCCGCCCAACGGGGTCTTCGCGCCGGTCTGGACCACCCTTTTCCTGCTCATGTCGATCGCCGCCTGGCGCGCGTGGCGGGCCGCCGCCACTCCGGCCGACGCCACAAAAACACTCGCGCTCTACGGCGCCCAGCTCGTCCTCAACGTCCTCTGGTCCGTACTGTTCTTCACCCTGCACCGCCCCGGCCTCGCCCTGATCGAAATTCTCCTCTTCCTCGCCCTGCTCGTCACGCTCCAGGTGCGCTTCGCCCGCACGGACCGCCTCGCCGCGATTCTTTGGTCGCCCTACGTCGCGTGGGTCGGCTTCGCCAGCGTGCTCAACGGCACGATCTGGTGGCTCAACCGTTAGCTGGCGCCCCGCGGAATCACCGCGGTGAACACCGCGCAAAAGTGGCAGACGCTGCCGCCCAGCACGAAGAGGTGCCAGATCGCGTGGTGGTACGGCAGCCGCTTCCAGAGGTAAAACACCGTGCCCAGCGTGTAGGAGAGCCCGCCCGCCAGCAGCAGCCCCAGCGCCGCCGGCGGCACGTTGCTCTGCATCGGCCGCACCGCGACCATCACCAGCCAGCCCATCCCGATATAGAGCAACGTCGAGCCGACGCGGAAACGCCCGGTGAACCAAAACTTCAGCGCGACCCCCGCGCCCGCCAGCGCCCAGATCACGCCGAACAAACTCCAGCCCCAGGGCCCGCGCAAATTCACGAGGAGAAACGGCGTATACGTGCCCGCGATCAGCAGAAAAATCGCCGCATGGTCGAACTTCCGCAGCAGCCGCTTCGTCCCCTCGTTCCGAAAACTGTGATAGAGCGTCGAAGACGTATACAGCAACACCAGCGTCGCCCCGAAAATCGCCGTCGCCGTCACCCGCCACGCATCGCCGCGCAGACCCGACAGGGTCACCAGCACCGCCAGCCCCGCCACACTCAGGACCAATCCCAATCCGTGCGTAATCACATTGGCGCGCTCTTCTCCCGGCGTATACGTCGCCGGCGCATTGACCGCAGAATTCATCGCGCCACGCTGACGCTCGCATCCGTGTGGCGCGATCCCTATTCCTCCTCCGCACCGCGGTTGACGCCCATTTATAAGTATCAATCGTGCGCCTCCCCATGAGCAAACTCCTCGGCAAACGCGCCCTCGTCACCGCCGGCGCCCAGGGCATCGGTCGCGCCATCAGCTCGCACCTGCTCCGCGCGGGGTGCGACGTGTTTGTCCACTACCGCAGCAGCGCCGACGGCGCGCGCGAGCTCGCCGCCGAGGCCGCGAAACTCGGCCGGCGCTGCGCCAGTGCCAGCGCCGATCTCACCACCACCGAGGAGAGCAACGCCCTCGTCGCCCAGGCCGTCGCCTTCCTCGGCGGCCTCGACATTCTCATCAACAATGCCGGCTCCCTCATCGGCCGCCGCACCCTCCTCGAGGCCGACGACAAATTCTGGTCCGACGTGATCTCCCTCAACGTCGGCAGCGTGCGCCGCGTCACTCGGGCCGCCGCCCCGCATCTCATCGCCGCCGCGCAGACCGGCGGCGGCGCCAGCATCGTGAACCTCTCCTCGCTCGCCGGCCGCAAGGGCGGCCACGGCGGTTCCCTCGCCTACTCCACCGCCAAGGGCGCCGTGCTCACCTTCACGCGCTCCCTCGCCAGCGAACTCGGACCGCAGGGCGTGCGCGTCAACGCCCTCGCCCCCGGCCTCATCCTCGGCACGAGTTTTCACACCACCCACACGACCGCCGAATCCGCCAAGGCGACCGTCGCCGGCATCCCGCTCGGCCGCGGCGGCCACGCCGACGATGTCGCCCGCGCCGCCGTCTTCCTGGCCGGCGAGTTCGACGGCTTCATCACCGGCGCGACCCTCGACATCAACGGCGGCGTCTACGGCTGCTGAGGCTATTTCCCGCGGTGGAGCGCGTTGACCTCAACGCGCTTTCGTACCCCGCGGTGGAGCGCGTTGACCTCAACGCGCTTTCGCGCCCCATCGACCTCAACGGCGGCCTCTCCGCCTGCTGAGGCTATTTCCCGCGGTGGAGCGCGTTGACCTCAACGCGCTTTCGCCCCGCACCGACCTCAACGGCGGCCTCTCCGCCTGCTGAGGCTATTTCCCAAGGTGGAGCGCGTTGACCTCAACGCGCTTTCGCCCCG
>CAJAYO010000082.1 GCA_903948415.1 uncultured Opitutia bacterium
AGTGTGGGCGCGCGCAGCGTGAGGTAGTCGACGGGGAGCGACTTGAGGTTGAGCGGAAGTTTGCCGACGGCTTGCACGGCTTCGCAGTGAAAGCGGACGCCGCGGCGCGCGCAGAGGGCGGCGATGTCGGCGACGGGGAAGAGGACGCCGGTCTCGTTATTGGCCGCCATGAGCGAGACGACGGCGGTGTCGGGCGCGAGCGCGGCGTCGAGCGTGGCGCGATCGAGGAGGCCGTCGCGGCCGACGGGCAGGCGGGTGACGCGGGAGCCGTTTTTTTCGAGGAAGATCGTGTGATTGAGCACGGCGGAGTGCTCGACGGCGGAGGTGATGACGTGGCGTTTGGCGGGATCGGCGGAGAGGGCGGCGAGGAGGGCGGTGTTGTTGCTCTCGGTGGCGCTGCCGGTGAAGACGATCTCGCGGGCGGAGGCGCCGAGCAGGGCGGCGACGTGGCCGCGGGATGCTTCGATGACGCTTTTCAGCGAGGAGCCGAAGGCGTAGCTTCTGCTCGGATTGCCCCACCGCTCGGTGAGAAACGGGCGCATGGTCTCGAACACCTCCGGTCGGAGCGGCGTGGTGGCGTTGTGATCGAGGTAGATCATGCGCGTGCCGGAGCGCTGGGCGTGGCGGCGCGCGAATCGACGCAAAAGAGGGCGCGCACGCGGAGAGGGGTGGCGCGAAAAAAGGCCGGCGACAGGTCCGCCTTTGAGCGATTCAAACTACGGCGGTTGGAAACTGCCGCTCCGTTGGGGCGCGGTTTTCGGGGCGGCGCCGCGGCGCGCGGTCGGGTTTGTTGCGTTATGGCGCTGGCGCGGCGGCGGTGGGCGGGGCCGGTTTGGCGGGTGGGGGATTGGTCGCGGGGGTTGTGGTGCTTTGCGAGGTGCCGGTGCCGCGGACTTGGGTGGCCGCGGCGAGTTGCGGCGCGGTTTTTCCGGGAGTTTTCGTGCCGCGGGACTCCGGGGTTTGCAGGGCGGCGCGCACGGCGTCGTCTTCCGGCGTGGACGAGGGGAGGTTGAACTCGACGACGCTTTCGGCGGCGGTTTCGGATTTAAGCAGCGCGGCGGCGGTCGGGGCAGGCGGGGCGAGCTGTTGCTCGGCGGTAAGCCAAATCTCGGCATCGCGGCCGATAGGGTAGCCCTCGGTCTCCCAAATTTTTCGGGCGCGGTGAGAGATGGCGGCGTGAGCAGCGGAATCGGTTTTCATCGGAAGGAACGACCGGAGGCGACGGAGAAGGACGGAATGGCGGTGTCGTCAGAGGGCGAGAAACGGACCGAGCGATCGGGAGGCGGTTCCGGAGCGGGCGCAGATAAGGCGGAAGAGATTTTGGGCGGGCACAAAAAAGCCGCACGTTAACACGTGCGGCTACGGGAAGCGCGGGCGAACTCAGTCGCGGTAGTCGAGCGGGGGTTTGCGATCGCCGACCATGGGGAGGTATTTGAAACCGGGGCCGCGGCGTTGCTCGAATTCGGCTTTCGCCTGCTGGAGCAGCGCGGGCTGGGTGAAGAGGTCGACGCCGGTGAGGGCGAGGGTTTTCGCGGCGACGATCATGCCTTTGAGGCCGATGGTGGTGCCGCCGGCGGCGACGGCCTGCCAGCTGTGCGAAGGCGTGCCGGGGACCCAGGTCGCGGCGTTCAGGCCGACGGTGGGCGTGGCCCAGCTCACATCGGAGACGTCGGTGGAGCCACCGCCGGAGCTGGCGGATTTCGGGTCGAAGGGCATGACGAGGGCGGCGGTTTCGACGGCCGTGGGTTTGCCGAAGAGGGTTTTGCCGATCTTGGCGGCGAAGGCCTTTTCTTCGGCCGTGTAGGTGACGCCGCCGACGGTTTCGAGGTTGGTGTGCATGGCGCGGGCGAGGGCTTCGTTGCCGAGGAGTTCGTAGACGCCGCCGGTGATTTCCCAGTCGACCGTGGTGCCGGTGCCGAGGGCGGCGCCCTGGGCGGCTTTCGTCACCCGGTCCCAGACGTCGGTGACGATTTGGCGGCTGGGGCTGCGGACGTAGAAGTAGGATTCGGCGAAGGCCGGGACGACGTTGGGGGCTTCGCCGCCTTTGGTAATCACGTAGTGGATGCGGGTGGTGTCGGGCACGTGTTCGCGCAGCAGATTGACCATGTGGTTCATCGCCTCGACGCCATCGAGGGCGGAGCGGCCGCGCTCGGGGGAGGCGGCGGCATGGGCGGCGACGCCGCGGAAACGGAATTTGCCGGAGATGTTGGCGAGGGAGCTGCTGAGGCGGACGGCGTTGCGGTCGCCGGCGTGCCAGTGCATGACGGCGTCGACGTCGTTAAAGAGGCCGGCGCGGACCAGGTAGACTTTGCCGGAGCCGCCTTCTTCGGCGGGGGTGCCGTAGACGCGGAGGGTGCCTTTTTGGCCGGTGGCTTGCATCCAGTGTTTGAGGACGACGGCGGCGTGGGTGGAGGCGGCGCCGAAGAGGTGGTGGCCGCAGGCGTGGCCGGCGTTGACCTCGGGGCGGGCTTTTTTCTCGGGGTCGGCGGTCTGGGAGACGCCGGGCAGGGCGTCGAATTCGGCGAGGAGGCCGATGACGGGGGAGCCGCTGCCGTAGGTGGCGACGAAGGCGGTGGGCATGTCGGCGACGCCGGCCTGGACGGTGAAACCGGCGGCGCGGAGGGTCGATTGGAGGAGGGCGGAGCTCTTGGTCTCCTTGTAGCCGATTTCGGCGTAGTCCCAGATTTTGAGGGCGATGTCCTCGTAGGTTTTCTTGGTGGCGTCGATTTGGGCGACGAGTTCGGGCTTGGTTTTTTGGGCGAGGGCGGGGGCGGCCAGAAAGCCGAGGGCCAAGAGCGGAGAGCTGAGAGCCAAGAGCTGAGAGCCGAGCGACGGAAGGCGGAACGATTTTTTCATGATGGGCGTTGGGAAAGATGCGCGGGCGGAGGCGGACTGAAGTCCGCCCTACTCACTGATAAAGGGCGTTGAAGAGGAGTTTGAAGGTGGCGTGGGTCTGGGCGCGGAAGGTGATCTCGGGGCCGAAGACGAGGAGTTTGCCGCCGTGGGCGAAGGGGGCTTCGAAGGCGGCGATGCCGTCGCGGAGGTAGTGTTGGCCCCAGGCCCAGCCGCTGCGGAGGGGGGTGGCGTGCGGGAACCACGCGAGCGGGCGGAGGCCTTTGGCGACGGCGTCGGGGGCGAGTTTGAAGACCGGGCTGGCGTCGAAATAGACGTCGGTTTCGGCGGCGAGGCCGCGGTTGGCGGGGGCGGTGACGTCGACGGTCAGGCGGAGGATGCTGCCGGGGATGTAGTATTTCGAGGAGGGCAGGACGCGCTCGCGGCCGGTGGCGTCGGGCTCGGTGAGGGCGTTGCGGACGGGGAGGCGGAGGTGGTAGGCGAGGTTCGCGCTGGTGCCGACGGTGACGATGGTGCCGCCGGCGTCGAGGAAGGCGCGGAGGGCCGGGACGGTTTTGTCGGGCGTGAATTTGCCGACGCGGCGGCGATACTCGCCGGGCATATCGGCCTCGGCGGGTTCGGGGGTGGCGAACTCGCTGGTTTCCGTGATGGCGGCGTTGGGACGGGGAACGGCGCCGGACGGGAAGAGGATGACGTCGTATTTCTCGCGGAGTTTGCCGGCGTCGAGATCGGCGGCGTAGACGATGGCGTGGGCGAAGCCGAATTGTTCGAGGAGCCAGCGGGTCCAGCCGGAGGGCATGGAGCCGCCGTAGCGGTCCCAGAGGGCGATGCGGGCGGCGGTGAGTTGCTTGGAGTCGGCGGGCGCGGTGGTGGCGGCGCGGGGCGTGACGCCGAGATCGGCGGCGGCTTGGGCGAGGGCGGCCTGGGCGGAGGCGGGGATGAAAAATTCGCCGGTGGCGGGGACGACGGCGACGGGGGCGCCGGCGGCGAGGAGGCGGTTGACGAGGAGGAAGGTGTTATTGGCGGCGCGGTCGAGGAGCCAGCCGGCAGGGGCGGCGGGGAGATGGACGGGGGCGGGGGCGAGGAGCAGGCCGTAGGGGAGTTTTTCGAGGGGGGCGTCGAAGGCGTCGAGGACGCGGTCGAATTTCACGCCCATCTCGAAGGCGAGGGTCCAGCCGGCGGAATCGTAGGGGGCGGTGGGGGCGGCGCCCTCGTAGGCGAAATCGTTCGGGTGGTCCTGGGGTTCGAACATATCCAGCACGTGGGGACGGAAGGCCTGGGCGGTTTTCACGACGTAGGAGCCGGCGGGGTAGTTTTTGCCGGCGACGGTGAAGTCGGCGGTGGCGCGGTGGAGAT
>CAJAYO010000083.1 GCA_903948415.1 uncultured Opitutia bacterium
CCAGCCCTTCGTCGCGCCAGCGCTGCTTCGTCTGCACCCAGACGCCGACCTCGTGGTTCGGCGCGCGGTCGACCGGCTGATAGTTCATGCACGCGTGGAAACGTTCGAGCGGAGTCATGGTAAAGCGAGGTGGTCGATGTAGGCGTCTTCGAAGCCCGCCTGCAAATTGAGCTCGACGAACTCCATCGCGGCGCACGCAGCCTTCATCTCGGCGAGCAGGCTGCGGTCGTTGAGCGCGAGAAAGGCGCCGCCCAGCGAGGCGTTGCCGACCACCTTGATCTGCCCGGGCGTGAAGCCCGGCAGCAGCCCGCACCCGATGGCGTGCTCGATCGAAAGGTGCATCCCGAAACCACCCGCCAGGTAGAGCGTTTTGACCTCGGCCGCCGTGGTCCCGAGCACGTCGAGCAGCGTCACGATGCCGGCGGCGATGGCCGCCTTTGCCTGGAGCAAACGCACGACGTCCATTTCGGAAATCCAGATCGGCCCCGCCGCACCGTGCGGATGCACACACAGGCGCCGCCCGTAGTCGGCCGGCGTCACGCGCCCCCCGGCGCGCCCCGCCAGGTCGTCGGCCAACCGACCGTTGGCCTGCAGCACGCCCGCCCGTCGCCCTTCGCCCAGAAAATCCACGTAACCGGAGCCACAGATCCCGATGGGCCGCGGTTCGTCCCCGATCACGCCGACCGTCACCTCAAACGGTTCGCACCCAAGCCGCACCCGCTCGATCGCACCGCGGACGCCGCGCGTGCCGCTCGACAACCCGGCCCCCTCGAACGCCGGACCCGCCGCGGTCGCGCAACCGACCAACCGGTCGCCCACCTTCGCGACGATCTCGCCGTTGGTCCCGATATCCACGAGCAGCACCGGCCCCTCCTCGTAGAGCAACCCGGTCACCACCATGCCGGCGGCCAGGTCGGCCCCGACATACGCCGCCGGCGAGGGCAACAGGTGCACCTCTGCTCCGCTCCCGCCGAAAGCGAGTCCGAGTTCGGCGGGCGCATGAATCCGATGGTCGAGAAACACCGGTCGAAACGGATAAATCCCGAGCGGGCTCGGATCCGCCCCCGCCAGGAGATGCTGCATCGTCGTGTTCGCGGCGACCGTCATCACGCCGACCTCGGCCGGCGCGACCTCCGCCCGGGCGCAGGCCTCCTCCAGCAACGGCTGGATCGTCTCCTGCGCCACCGCCCGCTGCAGCTGCGCCACCGCGTCCGCCCCGGTCGCACAAAACTGGATGCGCGTCAGGACATCCTCGCCGAACCGGATCTGCGCGTTGAACGCCGACGCCTCCGCGAGCACGCGGCCCGACGCCAGCTCGCACAACAGCAGGGCGACCGTGGTCGTGCCGACGTCGACGGCGGCACCGTAGCGCGCGGGCGGCCCGAGCGGGTCGTGGGCCCACGGAACGTTGCTGAAGAAATCCGTCACGACGGCCGGTTCGTGTTTCAGCAGCGACCGGGCCGGCACGGCGAGCGCGACGTCGCCGCCGCCCCCCAGCCGCACCTGACACGCTCTCACGCCCGCCTCCGGCGCAGCCCCGACGGGCGCATCGTTCGCGAGGGCGCGCAGCGCTCCGCGGCACAGCTCGACTTCGCACCCGCGGCAGAGCCCGCGGCCGCCGCACCGCGTGTTGAGCGGAAAACCGCGCCGGGCCAGCACCGCCGACAGCGGCAACCCGTCGTCGCCCACCGCGACGACCGTTTCCCGCCGCCCGTCCGGCAGCTCCAGCTGGAGTCGCGCGGTGCTCACGGCGCGGCGGACTCGGGCTCCGCCCGGATAATGTCGTCGTCGGCCGTGAGGCGGATGACGTGGCCG
>CAJAYO010000084.1 GCA_903948415.1 uncultured Opitutia bacterium
ACAACACCGGCTCCCCATCGACGCCGCTCTTGATAAACCCCGGCCGCACCCCCGTCTCCGCGATTCCATCACGCGCCTCGGCCGTCCACCGCGCCGCCAGTTGCTCCGCCGACGCCACGTGCGCATACCCCGGCAGGAAAATATTCTTCCGCGCCCCATACAGCCCCGTGTTGGTCAACACATGCAGCCCGCTCGCCTCGCTCAAGCGCACGAGCAGCCGCGGATCGCGCGCCAAAAAAGCCGGCGTGCATTCCACCAGCGCCCGCGCCCCCAGCTCCCGCGCCTGCTGCAGATGCGGCCACACCACCCGGAACACCTCGTCCGCCTCATACCGCGATGGCGACACCTGCTCCGCCCCGATGAAATCCACGAGCACATGCTCATGCGGCAACGTCCGCCCCAACTCCCCCGCCGGAATCTTCCCCAGCACCGTCTGAATCCACCCCCCGCCTCTCTGCGCGACTTCCGGCGTCCGGGCCCGCGTGCCCGCCGCCGCCGTGACCGCCGCCAAGCTCACCTGGGAGAGAAATTTTCGCCGGTTCATGCCCCGATCACGCCACCCGTTTCGCCTCCCCGCAAGCCGCGACCTCGCCCCCGGCGCGCTTGCGCCCCCGGCCGCCCCCCGCCTCAATCCGCCCTCATGGACTCTGCCGCGCTCCGCGACCTCCTCATCTCCTGGGCCAACCTCAGCTCCGGCTCGGATAATTTCCCCGGCCTCGACCGCATGCGCCTCGCACTCGCCGCCGAGTTCGCGACGCTGCCCGGCGCCACCGTAGAACATATCCCGCTCGCCGGCACGCCCGCCCAAGCCCTCCGCATTCGCGTCCGCCCCGCCGCCCCGCTGCAGCTGCTTTTCTCCGGCCACTTCGACACCGTCTACGGCGCCGAATCCACCTTCCAACGCTGCACGCTGCTCGATGCCGACACCCTTCGCGGCCCCGGCGTCGCCGACATGAAGGGCGGCCTCGTTGTCATTCTCGCCGCCCTGCGCGCATTCGAAACCTCCCCGTCCGCCGCCCGCCTCGGCTACGAAATCCTCCTCACGCCCGACGAGGAAATCGGCTCCTTCGGCAGCGGCCCCCTCTTCGCCGCCGCCGCCGCCTCGCGCCGCTTCGCCCTCGCCCTTGTGTACGAACCCGCCCGGCCCAACGGCGACGTCGTCCACTCCCGCAAGGGCACCGGCAACTTCGTCGCCACGTGTTACGGCCGCGCCGCCCACGCCGCCAGCCCCACCCGCGCCGGCCGCAACGCCATCGCCGCCCTCGCCGAATTCCTCGCCGCCGCCCACCACGTGCCCGACGAGCTGCCCGGCGTCATGCTCAACATCGGCAACATCCGCGGCGGCGGCCCCGCCACCAACGTCGTCCCCGATTTCGCCGAAGCCCAGCTCGACCTCCGGGTCACCCGGATCGCCGACCGCGATCCCTTCATCGCCCGCCTCCTCGCCCTCGCCGCCCCCATCAACGCCCGCGACGGCCTCCACCTCGCCCTCAGCGGCGCCTTCAACCGCCCGCCCAAAGAAAGCGGTCCGGTCGAGGCCGTCGCCCTCACCG
>CAJAYO010000085.1 GCA_903948415.1 uncultured Opitutia bacterium
GCCCGTCAAGGCTGGGACCAAGACTCCCGCCGGCGTCGCGCAAGCGATGACACGCCGCACAGTTCGCCGTAAACAGTGCCGCCCCGCGCCCACGGTCCGCCTTGAAACCGGCCAGTGCGCCCACCCGATAGGCCACCAACGCATCGAGCCGCGCATCTTCCGGCGGCAGCGATTTCGTCAGAGCGGCGACCCGCTCGCGCAGCTCCGCCGGGCGTTTCTCCAACGCCAACGCCACGTAGCGGTGGCGCAACCACGCCGCACGCACGCGCCCGGCCGCCGCCAATTCGAGCAACTCCGTCGCACCCGCATCGCTCTTCGCCAACGCGGTCACGACCGTGAGAGCCAGATCGGCCGACGCCCCCGGCAACGCGCCGACGAGCGCCGCCCGCACCTCGGCCCTCGGCGAAAAAACTCCGAGCAACTCCGCCGCCGCCCGTCGCAGCGTCTGCGCCGGCGCCCCCGGTTGCGTAAGCACCGCGATCCACGTTTCGACCGTTTCCGTCGCCGCGGGATCGAGCGCACGCACCGCCGCGGTGCGCACGTTTTCGCGCGCCTTCGCATCCAGCGCCACCCGCCGGAGCGGCGCCGTTTTCTCGGGCCATGCGAGCGGTTTCACCGCATTGACACTCCGAAGCGCGAGCGCGGCATCGCTCTCTTCGATCGCCGCCAACAACTCGCCGCGCAGCCACGCGTCGATCTCCGCCGGCAAGACCGCCTCCGCCCTGGCCGCGACACTCGCGAGCCCTTCGGCCAAGGTCAGCCGTTGCCCGCGCGGCGCTTGTTCAAGGGAACCCAACAGGGGCAGAATCGCCGGCCAGTCCGCGACCGGGAGATTCTGCACCGCATGGCGCGCCAGCTCGGCCGCCCGCGCGCCGGCCATTTGCGTGCGCTGCAGATGCCCGAGCAGAAACTGCGCCGCCGCCGGCGTGCGCACCGCGAGACTCACTTCCGCCACGAGACGGTGGGACTCCTTGGCCGAGCCCTTCGCGGCCGAATCCGCGAGGGCCACCATCTCGGCGGCCGTCGCCGTGGCCAGGTGGACTTTGAGCGCCAGTTTCAAGGCGTAAGCCAGCTCGGTATCAAAACTCGGCGCAGCGAGCAGCATCGTCAGCAACACCTCCGCTTTCCACGGCTGCGGATCGGCCGCAAACAGAGCCGCCCCCTGCCGCCACAACGAAAAATTCGCCGTCTGCATGATCGTCTTCGCCCACCACTCACGCTCACCGGCCGCCAGCACCGGCCGCAGTTGGTAGGCCCGTAGTGCCGCCACCGCGACGTCACTCTCGGGCCGCGCGAGCGCACTCTGCAGCAGCGCCGCGTCGGCGGCACCGAGGCGTTCCAGCGTGAGAAAAATCGCCAGCGCCGCCGTGCCGTCCGCCGTCGGATCGGCACCGGCGATCAGCCGCTGCGCCGCGGCCGTGAGCGCCGGCACACTCGCAGCCGCGTCGGCCCGCGCCACGAGTTCCGCGGCCGCGAGCGAGCGCACCACGAGATTCGTGTCGGACAAGCGAGGCACGAGGTCAGCCGTCGACCGCTTGGCGAGATTCGGCAACTCCGCCCGCGGCGCCGTACCGTCGAGCCCGCGCCACACGATGCGCCACAACCGGCCGTGCGCGCGGTCGCGCGCCGGATGGGTGAGCGGCGCTTCGTAATGGCCGATGATCGGGTTGTAGAAATCCGCCACCCACAAGGCGCCGTCGGGACCGAGCTTCACCTGCACGGGACGAAACGCCGGATCGTCGCTCGTGAGGAAATCGCTCTGCCGCGCCGCCGCAGGCGTCGAGCCGCGCCACTCCAACCGCGTGCGGTTGACGCGCCGCGTGACCGGATTGCCGTTGAACAAATTGTCGCGGAACTCCGGCGGAAAGTGCGTCGCGCTGTAATGCGCAATCCCCGCGATCGCCGACGATCCGTGATCGTCCGTCGTGATCGCCGGCGCGAAGCCCAGCCCGTCGTGCTCCTTGCTGATGCCCTCGTAGTAGCCGCCCGGGATGAGCAAATAGACCGGCTTCGAATGCGAGTCCGCCGTGTAGAGATCGCCGCGCGCATCGAACGCCAGGCCGAAGGGATTGGTCTGGCCGTGGACGAACACTTCGAACCGCGAGCCGTCCGGGCGAAACCGGTAGGTGTTGCCGCTCGTCAGTTTCACGACGCGCCCCGCGCGGTCGACGACTTCGCTCGGATTGGCGAAGCCATGCGTCCCATAAACCCAGCCGTCGAGCCACTGCCAGTAATTCGACGACATGCCGTGCGTGTCCTTGAAACCGAAACCGTCGTAGAGTTTCTCCCGCCCATCTGCCCGCCCGTCGCCATCCGTGTCCGTGAGCCGCCAGATCGCCGGGATGGAAAACACGAGCACGCTATCGCCCTTCGCCCCGGGCGCGCGCGGCAGCGGCAGCACGCCAATGGGAATGTTCAACCCGTCGGCAAACACGGTCACCTTCCGCGCCCGCCCCGTCACCGGATCGAAATCCGCGAGCACCCGCACCGTGTCGAGCCCGCGCTCGGCCGGCTCGGGCGGAGTGGACGACGCGCGAAACGCGAGGGCGTTGTCATCCCAGTTTTTTTGAAACGCCGCGATGGGCTCGCCGAGCGCATCGCGCTTCGCCGGCCACGGATAGAGCGTCGACCCCGTGACCCACACGCGTCCCGCCGCGTCGAACGCGACGTTCATCGGCTTCTGAATCTCCGGCTCGGCCGCGACGAGTTGGATTTCAAAACCGGGCGGAAGACGGAAGAGCGCCCGTTCCTCGGCCGGCGGGCGCAGCGGCGCGCTGGGCGCGTCGCCCCGGGGATCGGCCGCGAGCGCGGAAGACCAAAAGCCAAAAAAAGAAATCAGCGGCAGCAGGGAAGCGGGGCAACGCATACGAGGTCGGCGGCGACGAAACACCGCCCGGTGCCTGAGCGCCAGAAGCGATTTCAAGCCGCCGGCACCTCGTCCAGTTCGAGCGCTTACTTCACCTCGGTCGTCAGAAACTTCAGCAGCTCCAGCGCCTCGCGCTCTGGCAATGCCTCGAGGAGGCCGGGGGGCATCAGCGATTGCGGCGTGACTTCGCGGGATTTGATGTCGGCTTTCGGGACGTTGACCGTTTCCGTCACCGTGCGGATCGCGAGCACCGTGTCCGTCTCCTTGTCGATCATGCCCGCGACAACCGTCCCGTCGCGTTTCGTGACGAGATTCAGCTGGAAGTCGGCGCCGACGACGGCGTTCGGGTCCACGATGTTCTCCAAGAAATAATCGAGGCCGTTGCGCCAGGTGCCGGCGAGGTTCGGTCCGAGCTTGCTGCCGCTCGTGCTGTCGATCGCGTGGCAGGCGATGCACGCCTTTTCAAAAACCTTTTTCCCGGCCGCCACCTCGTAGGACCAAACCGGCGCTTCGTTATAGGTGCGCTTGAGACGCGCAACCGTCGCTTTCAGTTCGGCCGAAGACTCGCTCGTCTTGCCCCACACGCGGTCGAGCAAGGTCGTGACCTCGGGGTTTTTCAAATTGCGGAGCTGGCGGGCATGCAGCGCCGTGAGCGTTTTCTTGTCGAACGCCCCCGCCTGCACCGCGTGCAGCAACGGCACCGCCAGGGCCGGTCGGCTCGTCAGCGCGGCGAGCGCGGCGGTGCGCTCGGCCGGATTCAGTGCGCCGAATTGCGCCATCAATCCGTTCGCCGCCGCCGGCGCATCGGCCGCGGTGCCGAGGAGCGGAATCGCGGCGCCACGCAGGTCCTTGTCGCCGAGGAGGCCGACCAGCACCGCGGTGGACTCGGTGTCGCCGGCCCGCTTGAGCAGATCGAGCGCCCGGCGGCGCTCGGCGAGCGGCGTCGCGGTCGTGGCCAGGCGGGCACGGATGGCGACAAGCACGGTCTTGTCGCCGAAGAGCGCCGAGAGTTGCTCATAGGCCCCGCGCACGGCCGGATCGGCTGCAGTGGAGAAACGCGCGGCCACCTCCGCCCAACCCGCCGGCATTTTCAAACCCGCCTCGCTCTCCAGCGCAAACGCGAGCACGCGCAGGGCCCGCGCCGCGGCGGCCTCCGGCATCGCGGCGATCCGCGCGGCGAGCTGCTCGCGCCCCGCGGGCGTGCGGGCGACGAACCAACGGATCGAGTCCGCCAGGGTCGGGAGCGCCGTGGTCGCGGCGAGGTCGAGGGCGCGAGGGATATCACCCTCGACCGCCGGCGCCGCGGCGAACCACGTCATCTTCGGCAGGTAGCGGTCGGCCGCGTCTTCACCGTGCGTCGCAAGCGCCGCCACCACCGCCCATCGGTCGGCGAGCGGAAGCGCGGGCACCGCCGAGGCCACCGCGAGCCGCACCGCCGCCGACCGATCGTTCGCGGCGAACCGCGCAAGATCGGCTCCGGAAACCGCCGGCGCCGCGGCATGGTCGACCGCAAGCTGGATCGCCCACGCCCGCACCGTCTCGGACGGATGCGCGAGCGCGGCACCGAGCTGCGCGGACGCGAGGTGGCCCGTGACGTGCAGCGTCCAGAGCGCGCGGAGTTGCGCGACGATCTCGGACTTCGCCTCGGCCGCCTGGGCGCGCAGGGCGGCGAGTGCGGCCACATCGATCCCGCGGGTGGCCGCCCGCTCCTGCAGCAAGCGCCGCGCGGTGCGCACATACCACTCGCTCTTGTGCGTGTGCAGCGCGGCGAGCTGCACGTCGGTCATCGCGCCGAGATCGACTTTCGTCGGCTTGTAGGTGGCGGCCCACGCCACGCGGTAGAGCCGGCCGTTGGTGCGGTCCCAGAGTTCGTCGCGCGGATTGTGGCAGTGCTGCGTGTCGACCCAGTCGATCACGTAGACGGCTCCGTCGGGGCCATAGTGGAGATCCACCGCCATGTAGGTCGGATCGGGCGCGAACAGCAGATCGGAGCCCGCGTGAAACGTCTCGTAGGCTGAGCCCGTGCGCACGTTCACCTGGTGGTTCAGCTGGTGACCGTGGAGGTTGTGCGTGAAGAGGTGGTCGCGGTAGGTGTCGGGCCAGTTGTCCCCGAGGTAGATCATCGTGCCGACATGCGAGTGGCCGCCATAGACCGCGGTCGTGCCCGGTTTGCCGGCACCGCCTTCGCCGCTGTCGTAGCGCGCGGAGGCGAGGAGGAAGTTTTTCAACTCGGGCGCAAAGTCGGCGCCGCGGTTCGAGATGAACGGCGCAAAGTTGTTGTTACCCTGATTCCAATAGTGACCGTTGCGCACCACGTAGGTCGTGCCACCGCCGCCGTGGAAGCTGCGGCAGTGCGTCATGAAAAGATGCCCCACGCTGTTGAAATCGAGGCCCCACTGGTTGCTCCCGCCGGCGGCGAAGAGCTCGAATTCTTGCCGCACCGGATGGTAACGCCAGATCGCGGCCCGCACCCGGATCCGTTCGGCGTCCGGCGTGCCGGGCTTGCCGACGAGCGCATTCGAGAAAACACCGTGGCAACCGTAGAGCCAGCCATCCGGCCCCCACGTAAAACTGTTGAGCGTCTCGTGCGTATCCTGAAAACCCCAACCATCCAGCAGCACCTGCGGCGGCCCGTCGGGCAGGTCGTCGCGATTCTGGTCGGGAATGAAGAGCAAATACGGTGCGGCGCCCACCCACACGCCGCCGAACCCGACCTCGAGTCCGCTCACCAGATTCAGTTTGTCCGCAAACACTTTCTTCGTCTCGAACCCGCCGTCGCCATCGTTGTCCTCGAGGATGATGATCCGGTCCTTGCCCTGCCCTTCCGGCTGGCGGTTCGGATAACCATAGGCCTCGGCCACCCAGAGACGGCCGCGCTCGTCGATCGCCATCGCCACCGGCTGGTGGAGGTCCGGCTCGGCGGCGATGAGTTCGGCCTGGAAACCCGCGACGAGCTTCATGCCGGCGACGACTTTCTGCGCGGCGGGGTTGGCCACGGCGGTGGGCTTCGCGGGATTGTCGCGCAGATGCCAGAGGACCGGGCTCGCGGTCAACCGCGTGAGATCATCGACCCCGCTGACCCGCTTCAGGGGCGGGTCACCGTTGCGCCGGTAGTTGCCGATGTCCGCGGCGTTCGTCGGGGCCGCGACGGCCGCCGCCGGAGCGGCCGCGGGTGGCCCGGCGACCGCGGGAAGTTCGGTGCGGCCGAGCGGTGTGAGCTGCAGATTGCGAAACTGGATTTTCATCGGACCGGCCCCCCGGTGCAGTTGCAGCGCGAGCAATCCGGCGTGGCGCGCCAGCCCGGACTGGTGGTCGTCGAGCACCGAAACCCGCGTCCCGTTGAGCCACACTTCGAGGTGCGACGCGCTCGCCACGATGCGGTAGTGGTTCCACGCGGGCGCGGCCCGGCCGAGGGA
>CAJAYO010000086.1 GCA_903948415.1 uncultured Opitutia bacterium
CGACCTCGGGTACCTACTGAACGCCTGGGGTCCCTGCCCCAATTGAACGCCCCACCCTGTCATGGAGAATGAGTAATGAAGACCACATCCGGAATCATTGCCGCGCTCGTGGCCATGGGCATCGATGGCGCCGACCTCGGGCTGCTGCTGTCCAGCTGGGGGCCGTGCACGTACTGATCTCCCGGGCTCGATCTTCGATCTCGGCATAGCCGTAATCGGTACGATCGCGCTCTCAAGTTGCGCGACTTTCCGGCCATGCCACACCCACTTATACAGATCCTCGGCGATGCTCTCGGACGCCTCGTGCCGGGCGGTGGTGGCGCACCGAGCGCGTCCGCGCCGGAGTTTGAATTGGATGCGGCTGAGCGCACGAGCTTCGTCGGACGCTGGGAAACCTCCTTCGGTCCCATGGAACTCAGCGTACGCGGCGACGAGGTACAGGGCTGGTACGGCAATGATCAGCAGTGGTGCCAACTGTGGGGATCGGCTCGGGAGGGACGGCTCGAATTTCACTACCGCGAGGCGTCGGAGTCAGGCTCCGGCACCTTTACGTTGTCCCCGGATGGACGGCATTTCGAGGGGACTTTCCTCGCGTCGGGGCAGGTGATCCGGCGGCCGTGGGCGGGACGTCGCTTGCGTCCGCATCGGCCGTTTGACGGGCTGTGGGATACCAGTTGCGGCATGCTCAGGCTTGTACGCGAAGGCGATTCCGTGCGCGGCCTGCTCCAGGGGAACCTGCGGCATACACGCGTCGCGGGCACGGTGGACGGCATGGTTTGCACGCTCGCGGGCGCCTTTGACGGGGGCGGCGCCTTCACTGCCGAACTGTCCGCCGACGGCGCAGACAAATTCGACGGTACGCGAAGCCGAGTTCCGCAGGATGGTGATGTACAGGGGCCGCTCCGATTCGCTGGGGCGCGTGCACGGTCGACGGTCGGTCAGCGGTGGCTCGTGGTGCTTGAGCCTCATTGGGAGCGACGGCTGGCCGACACGGAGTTCTCGTTCGGCGACATGCTCAGGCCTTTCTTTCAGCGGATCCGGCCGGTGCGGTTTCGGCATCGCAGAGTGCACAGTCGAGAGGACTTTTTGCGCCACTGCAGCGATATCGCCTTTCTTCCGGATGATGTTGTGCTCTACGTCTCCTCGCACGGCACTTCTGCCGGTGTTGCCGTGCCGGACGGCGTGGTCACCGCCACCGACATCGCGGCCGCCCTAGGCGATGCGGCAAACGTGCACCTCCTGCATTTCGGCGGATGCAACATCGCCGCAGGTTCTCTGCCGGAGGACATCGTCTCGGCACAGCCGACCAGATGCAGGTTCCCGGTGTCCGGGTTCTGCCGGTTCGCCGACTGGTCCGGCAGTGCGATCGTGGATTTCACCTACTTGACGCTCGTGCTCGAGCGGCGCCTTGCCCCTGTCGATGCCGTCGCTGCGACGCGGTCCGAACTGCGGTTCGCGGGATCTGCACTGAATCCTGGCGAGGGAAAGATATTCCCTATGGACCTCCGGATTGTCGGCAGCTGACGACGGAACGGCCGTCCACGCGGGATTCCTGTCGATGCGAGTTGGTGCGGATACGTTGCAGGCCGGTGACGAAAGGACCTCCGGGCTCGACGAACCCGCTTGGTCCGGTGTCCGTTATGTACCGCGTGTTCCGCGGCGGCTGATGGGTTCGGCGAGTGGATTGTCATCTCCGACCCCAGCCACGGTTACAACGCCCCCGCCGACATCAACTTCGATAGCAAAATCAACGGCTCTGACCTATAGCGCAAGTCCTCAACGACTGGGGCAACGCACCGCGCCAAGACGCCCCACCATCCACCTGCCCGCTGAACCTCATCAATCCGTAACCGCGCCACTTCAACAACGAACGCACAACCACCAAACTTAGCCAAGCCCCCACTTCGCCGGGTTGCGCTTCACCCCTTCGCGCCCTTCCTGTAAAGCTCGAATCCAAGCCCCCCGCCGCGCAGTTTCCGCTTCATCGCCGGGGTGAGGAGCGTGCGCCAGCGGTCCTCCGGGGCGAACGAGAGCCATTCGAACCTTGGGAAATCGGGGACCGTGGCATTGAGGTCCACAAGGCGTCCGCCCTGGATTCCAACCAGTTCCCAGACCCAGAAATTGTGCGGTTTGCCGTCTGTGCACATCTCGCACCGGGCGAACTCCGCCACGAGGAACTCGATGCGCCCGTTGCGGTCGACGTCAAGCGTATGCATCCCGTAGTGGGTTCCCAGCGGCAGAAACCGTACCGATGCGGCGGCGCCAGGAATGGCGGGCTCGAGCAGCACGACCGTGTCGTTGCCAACGTTCACGGACAGGCCGCATCCGCTTGATCCCCAATGAAAAATCATGTCGAGTGTTCCGTTGCCGTCGAGGTCGCCGGCGTCGATCATCGGCCCTGCGACGCCGCGGAGGCTCCCGCCGCCGAAGTCGATGCGATGCATGGCGACCAGTACCGGCTTGCCGTCATAAGGCGCGCAGACACAGAGTCGTTCATCGGCGGTAGCGACTACGACCCAGCCGTCTCGCGGAAGTCGCCAGAGTGCAACATCCTCGTCGCTGGCGCCCGTCGGGCATTCCTTGATGACCGCGCGCTCCGCATCGTTCCACACTTCGGGCTTGATCGGCGGAACAACGCTGAGCACCCCCCGCGCCGGCAGCGATAAGTCTGGAAATCGCTCACTGACGGTTGAGTCCACCGACGCCCCACCGTCGCCCGATTCCGCCGGGATGGCGGGCGGTGCAGCGATGATTCCCCCTGACAGAAA
>CAJAYO010000087.1 GCA_903948415.1 uncultured Opitutia bacterium
GATACGCATCAAGGACACCGACAAGGACGTCGCCTTTATCAACAAGGGCATGTGAGCAGTCGCCGGCCGGCGGCGACGCCCTCGGCTCCGGCCGGTCAGAGCGGGTTGTCGAATTTCAGCGGGCCGTCCGTCGGTCTCTTCGCGGGTTTCCCCCGCGGGTAACTGCCCCCCGGCCGACGCGGCGCGCGCTGCGCCGGCGGACGATTTCCCGCCGCAGCACCGGGGTATCGTCAAGCCTCGCCGCTTTGACCAAAGCTCACCCCGCCAGGTCAGCCCGGCGAACGTGAGCCCGCGGCTACGCCCGCCGCCGGCTCACCCCGCACTCACCCGAGGAGCTTGAGCTTCTCTTTGCGCTTCTCCACCCGCGACGAGGCAAATATCGCGATCTCGAAGAGCACATAGAGCGGAATCGCAAACATCGTCTGCGTGATCGGGTCCGGCGTCGGCGTCACGACCGCCGCGATGAGGAAAATCACGATGATGGCGTGCCGGCGGTATTTGCGCAGAAACGCCGTCGTCATCACCCCGAGCCACACCAACAGCACGATCACCAGCGGAAATTCGAACGAGGCCCCCACCCCCAGCGTCAGCCACGTCAGCAGGCTGTAGTAGCTCCCCGGGGTCCACCGCACCGCGTAGCCAAACATCTGATTGATCTCCACCGACACCCGCAGCGTGCTCGGCACCAGCAGGAAAAACGCGAACGCCGCGCCCAACAAAAAGAGCACAAACGCCGAGATGCACAGCGGCAGCACGGCCCGCAGTTCCTTTTCCGTCAGCGCCGGCGCCACAAAGCGCCCCACAAAATACAAGATGAAGGGCAACGACAGCGCCAAGCCGCCCAACACACACATCTGGATGACCACGTTGAACGGCTCCATGATCGTCGTCGAACCGAGGTCGATCGTGACCGCCGGATAGGCCGCTTTGAGCTTCAGCAACGGCATCATGAGGATGTCGTTGAACTCCTTCATGTAGATGCCGATCAGCGTCGCGAAAACGACAAACACCACCACGCTCTTAACGATCGTTCCACGCAGCTCCTCCAAATGATCCCAGAACCCCATCGGCTTCTCGCGCGGTGAAACGGCTTCGGCGGCTGAATCAGAGGTGTCGGGTTGGTCGGTGGAATCGCTCACGGTTGGAAAAGGAACCGGGATGGTGGGAGGTTTTTTCGAAAACGGAAGCGTCTTTGCAGGGATTTCACGCCCCCGCCCGCTGCGCCGTTGACAGGCCCCCAGCCGGCCCTATTGCCTCTGCCCTTCTGCGCCTGCGCCGCACGTCCGTTTTTCCACCCAGACAACCCATCCAACATGGCCGCTAAATCCACTGCCAAGCAACCCGCCGCGAAGGCCAAAGCCTCCGCTCCTGCCAAGAAAACCTCCGCCGCCAAGGCGCCCAAATACGTTTACACGTGGGGCGCCAACAAAGCCGACGGCAACGGTTCGATGAAGAACCTCCTGGGCGGCAAGGGCGCCAACCTCGCCGAGATGACGCGCATCGGCCTGCCCGTGCCCCCCGGTTTCACGATCACCACCGAGGTCTGCACTTACTACTACGCCAACAAGCGCACCTATCCCCTCTCGCTCCAGGCCGAGATGGAAGCCGGCGTGAAGAACATGGAGAAGATCATGGGCTACAAGTTCGGTGACGCCTCCGGTTTCCCGCTCCTCGTCGCCGTCCGCTCGGGCGCCCGCGACTCCATGCCCGGCATGATGGACACCATCCTCAATCTCGGTCTCAACGACCAGACCGTCCTCTCCCTCGCCGCCGCCACTAAGAACGAGCGCTTCGCCTGGGACTGCTACCGCCGCTTCATCCAGATGTACGGCGACGTCGTCATCGGCGTCCAAAAGCGCGCCGGCGAAGACCACGATCCGTTCGAGACCGTCATCCACACGTTCAAGCACGAGACCTACCACCGCGACATCATCGACAGCGACCTGACCGCCGCCGACCAGCAGGAACTCGTCAAGCGCTTCAAAGCCCTCGTCAAGGACCGCACCGGAAAATCCTTCCCCAACAATCCCTGGGACCAGCTCCGCGGCGCCGCCGGTGCCGTGTTCGGTTCCTGGATGAACGACCGCGCCAAGGTTTACCGCGCCAAATACGGCATCCCCTCCGAGTGGGGCACCGCCGTCAACGTCCAGGCCATGGTCTACGGCAACACCGGTGACACCTCCGGTTCCGGCGTCGCCTTCACCCGCAATCCCGCCAACGGCGTCAACGAATTCTACGGCGAGTTTCTCGTGAACGCCCAGGGCGAAGACGTCGTCGCCGGCGTCCGCACCCCCGAGCCCGTCCTCAAGCTGAAGGACGTGATGCCGAAGTCCTACGCCGAGCTGCTCAAGGTCCGCAAAACCCTCGAGTCGCACTTCAAGGATGTTCAGGACATCGAGTTCACCATCCAAGAGGGCAAGCTGTTCATGCTCCAGACGCGCAACGGCAAGCGCACCGCGATGGCCGCCCTCAAGTTCTCCATCGATATGGTGAAGGAGAAGCTCATCACGTGGGAGACCGCCATCCTCCGCAACCCGGCCGACCAGCTCGAGCAGCTCCTCGCCCCCGTCTTCAACCTCGCCGAGGTCAAGAAGGCCACGGTCATCGCCACCGGCCTGCCCGCCGGCCCCGGCGCCGCCACCGGCAAGATCTACTTCAACGCCGACCGCGCCGTCACGGCCGCTGCCAACGGGGAAAAAGTCCTCCTCGTCCGCGTCGAGACCTCCCCTGAGGATCTCCGCGGCATGATCGCCGCCGAAGGCATCCTCACCGCCCGCGGCGGAGTCTCCTCGCACGCCGCCCTCGTCGCCCGCCAGATGGGCAAGGTCTGCGTCTGCGGCGCCGCCGGCGTCATCATCGATTACGACAAGAAGGTCGCCACCATCGACGGCCACACTTTCTCCGAGGGCGACTTCCTCTCGATCGACGGCACCATCGGCACGGTTTACGCCGGCCAGATCGCGACCGCCCCTTCCGAGATCATCGCCGGCCTCCTCAACGGCGACAAAGCCGCGCAGGCCACCGAGAAATTCAAGAGCTACGTCCAGCTCATGAAATGGTGCGCGCAAGCGACCAAACTCCAGGTCCGCACCAACGCCGACACCCCCGAACAGACCGCCCAGGCGATCGCCTTCGGCGCCGTCGGCATCGGCCTGACCCGCACCGAGCACATGTTCTTCGAAGGCGACCGCATCGACGCCATGCGCGAAATGATCCTCGCCGGCAATCTCGCCGACCGCCAGGCCGCCCTCGCCAAACTCCTCCCCTACCAGCGCGCCGACTTCTTCGGAATCTTCAAACAATTGAAGGGCTTCCCGGCCACGATCCGCTTCCTCGACCCGCCCCTCCACGAGTTCCTCCCCAACTCCAAGGAGGCGCAGATGGACCTCGCCCGGAAACTCAACGTGCCGGTCGAGAAGATCATGCACCGCGTCCACGAGCTGCATGAGTTCAACCCCATGCTCGGCTTCCGCGGCTGCCGCCTCGGCATCAAGTATCCGGAAATCACGGCCATGCAGGCCCGCGCCGTCTTCGAGGCCGCCGCCGACGCCAACAAGGCCGGCTTCAAGGCCAAGCCCGAGATCATGATCCCGCTCGTCGGCTTCAAGAAGGAACTCGATCTCCAGACCGAGCTCGTTCACTCCGTCGCCAAGGCCGTCATGGCCGAAAAGAAGACCAAGATCGCCTACAGCGTCGGCACGATGATCGAGATCCCGCGCGGTGCCCTCACCGCCGACGAGATCGCGCACACCGCCGAGTTCTTCAGCTTCGGCACGAACGATCTCACGCAAACCTGCCTCGGCATGTCGCGCGACGACTCCGGCTCCTTCCTCGGCGCCTACCAGGAGTCCGAGATCATGAAGAAGAACCCCTTCGCCTCGATCGACCAGACCGGCGTCGGCCAGCTCATGCAGATCGCAATCGAGAAGGGTCGGAAGACCCGTCCCGACATCAAGCTCGGCATCTGCGGCGAACACGGTGGCGATCCGGATTCCGTCAAGTTCTGTCACAAGCTCGGCCTGAGCTATGTGAGCTGCTCGCCCTTCCGCGTGCCGGTCGCCCGCCTCGCCGCCGCCCAGGCGGCCGTCACGGACGCCCAGGCCGCGAAGAAGTAAGCACCGCCCGCCTCCGTCGCCGCGTCGTCAAGACACGGTGCCGTCTTTCAAGCCCCGCGCCCTCACCGGCGCGGGGCTTTTTCTTGCGCCAATCGCCCCCGACCGACTCCGCCCCGGCGCCAACCCGTCGCGCGCGGCACGCGGCCCGGCGTTCGCCCGAAACGTTTGGTCGTTCCGGCCGCACCCCGCCCGCGCTCCGACAGACGACGTTGCACCGCCGGCCGCCCCGGAAATGCTCCCCCTGTCCTCACCGCGCATCTTCCCCGGAAGCCCAGCGTCAAACCCGCCGAACCCATGCGCTGCCCCGTCCCCCGCCGGAGTCTTCCGTTCTTTTTCGCCTTCGCCGCCGCCTTCGCGCCCGCGGCGCTGTCGGCCCAGACCGCCGCGCCCGCCGACGGCCCCGACCCGAAGGAGATCCCCGTTCCGCCCATCGCGACCGCCCTCGGCCGCCTCCCCGGCGTCGGCGAACTCCCCGTGCGCCCCGACCTGCCCGACGTCCTCCTGATGAACGACGGCACGAAGGTCACGTCGCCGGCCCAGTGGCTAAAACGCCGCGCGGAAATCAAACGCACCCTCGAATACTACGCCGTCGGCTCGATGCCGCCGCCGCCCGGCAACGTAACGGGCCGCGAGCTCAACTCCGAGTCCGTCGCCGACGGCTCCGTCCGGTACCGCCTCGTCCATCTCACCTTCGGCCCCGGGGAGAAACTCGCGCTCGATATCGGGATCTTCACCCCCGCGACCGGCGGCCCGTTCCCCGCCATCATCGCCCAAAGCGGCTCGCCGCCGGGCGCCACGATTCTCCCGCGCCTCCCACAGGGCCCCAACCAAGGCCGCGGCCAAAACGTCCTGCTCCTCGTCGGCCCCGCTCCGGTCACCGGCGCCGCGGCCGCTTCGGGGGCCACCGCCGCGCCCGTCGTGCCGGGCCAGGAAAACGCGGCTCCGCCGGCCACCGGCACCGCGCAGGGCGGTCGCGCCGGGTTCGGCGGCCCCGTCACCGCCGAATCCGTCGCCGCCCGCCACACCGAGCTCTTCCGCCGCGGCTACGCCCTCGTGATGTTCAACAACAACGACTGCGCCGAGGACACCACCCTGCGCAACGCCGACGGCAGCTGGGCCTTTCGCACCACGCGCTTCTATCCCGCCTACCCCGGCTACGACTGGGGCATCCTCGCCGGCTGGGCCTGGGGCGCCTCCCGCATCGCCGACTACCTCGCCACCGACCCGGCCATCGACCAAACCAAACTCGTCATCACCGGCGCCTCGCGCGCCGGCAAATCCGCCATGGTCGCCGCCGCCTTCGACGAACGCCTCATGGGCGCGCCCGTCGTCACCGGCGGAGGCGGCGTCGGGGCGTATCGCTTCGCCGGACCGCGCGGCAGCGAGACCCTCGACGTCATGCAGAAAAAATATCCGAACTGGTTCTCGCCCCACCTCCACGAATTCTGGGGCCAACGCGAAAAACTCCCCTTCGACCAACACTGGTTTCTCGCCCTCTGCGCCCCCCGCCCGTTCCTCGCCCTCGAGGGCGACACCGACACCATCTCCCTCCCCGCCGCCGTGCGCGCCTCGTTCGACGGCGCGAAACCCGCCTACGCGCTCTTCGGGGCCGACGCCCCCGCCCGCCTCGGCGTCCACTACGCCCATCACGGCCACGCCTTCACCGCCGAAGATTGGAACGCCCTGCTGGATTTCGCCGATCAACAGCTCCGCGGAAAAAAAAGTGATCGCCGCTTCGACCGCTTCCCCTCCGAAGCCGAACTCGACTCGGCCGCTGCCGCCGCGCGCGCCGCCCGCCCCGCCCCGTCCTCCGCAAAATGAAATCCCCGGTGACACGGATTCCGTTCCTCGCCGCGGCCACGCTCCTGGGCCCCCGGCTCCCCGCCCAGACCCCCCAAGCTCGCCGCACCCGCCGCCGCCCCGCTGCGCTCCGCCGTCTCCGACGGGAAAAAAATCACCCTCCCACCGCCCCCCAAGGGCGCGCGCCGAAACGTCTTCGCCGGCCCGACCGCCACCGTCGACAAAAGGCACTGCCTCCTCACCACACTCCAGCCCGGCGAGAAAAGCGGCAAACCGTCGAAGCCCCGGCAGGAAGCCGTCGTCGTCATGAACGAGGGCCCCGGCCAAGCTCACTGGGACGGCCAGTCCGAGACCGGCGGTCCCGACTCCCTGATTTTCCTCGCCGCCGACGCGCCCCCCTTCCTCCGCAACGCCGGACCACGCCCTGCACCGACATCGTGATTTACGATTCCACCCCGCTCACGCCCCGGTGCTGACTCGCCTCGCCCGTTCCCGTCTTCTCTCCCGTCGCCCCCGTCTCCCCTCCACTTTCCTCCATGAAAAAACGTCTCCTCCGTTCCCTCTGGCTCGTCGCCGGTTTCACCGCGCTTCTGCCCGCCACCCGCGCCGCCGCGCCCGCCGTCACCCTCACGCCGCTCGATGATCGCGTGCGCGTCGAAATCGGCGGCCAGCTCTTCACCGAATACATCTTCAAAGGCGCCTCCCGCCCCTACCTCTACCCCGTCAACGCCGCCGACGGCACCTCGCTCGTCCGCGATTTCCCCATGAAGGACACGCCCGGCGAAGACCACGACCACAAGCACCACCGCGCCCTCATGTTCGTCCACAGCGACGTCAACAAAATCGACTTCTGGAACGAAGGCACCTCCGGCACGAAATTCCCCAAGGGCAACACCGTCAACGACGGCATCGTCGAAACCAAGAGCGGCGCCGTCGGCGTCCTCCGGGTGAAAAACCGCTGGCTTTCCCCCACCGGCAAACTCATCGCCACCGACGACACCACGATCCGTTTCCGCGGCACCGCCGACACCCGCACGCTCGACTACGAAGTCACCCTCCACGCCCAGCCCGACACTCCGCTCGTCCTCGGCGACAACAAAGACGGCACCATGTCCATCCGCGTCGCCCAGTGGATGAACGCCCCGCGCAAAGAAAAGGGCAAAGACATCCCCGGCGCCGGCACCATCGTCACCGCCCACGGCGACCGCAACGGCGCCGCCTGGGGCAAACGCGCCCCGTGGTGCGACTACTTCGCCCCCAAGGACGGCAAGACCTACGGCATTGCGATCTTCGACCACCCGCAAAACCTCCGCCACCCCACGTGGTGGATGGCCCGCGAATACGGCCTCTTCGCCGCGAATCCCTTCGGCCAAAAAGATTTTGAGCCCGCCGCCAAACACCCGCCCGGCCAAGGCGACTACACCGTCCCCGCCGGCGGCACGCTCACGCTCCGCTACCGTTTCTACTTCCACCGCGGCGACGAAAAATCCGGCCAAGTCGCCGACGCCTACGCCGCCTACGTCGCCGGCAAATAAGGCCTCCTCCCCGTCGCCCACCTCGTGAGAGGCGGGAGGTTTTGTGGGGGGCGGGCTTCACGCCCGCCCCCTGGCTTCTCCCCAGCCCCATGTCCCGCCCCACCCCCCTCGCGCTCATTGCCGCGCTGCTCTGCGCCTTGGTCTCGCCCGCGCCCGCTCTCGCGCGCCCCGCGATCTCCGTTCGCGCCGGTGCCGACGGCCAACTCACCTACACCCCCGACGCCGCCGGCAATCGCGTCATCGACTTCTCGCACGCCGGCTACGGCGGCGGCGGCGAACCCATCCCCTTTGTTCCGGCGGTCATCAGCGTAAGCGCCAGCACCCGCGCGCCACTCGACGACCGCGCCCGCATCCAAGCCGCCCTCGACGCCGTCGCCACGCGCCAAATGGGTCCCGACGGTTTTCGCGGCGCCGTCCTCCTCGCCCCGGGCCGCTACGTCATCGACGGCACCCTCCGCCTCACTGCCAGCGGCATCGTTCTCCGCGGCTCCGGTCAGGGCGAAAATGAAAACGACCCCACCGCCACCGTCCTCGTATCCGCCCGTCCGTCACGCCACACGCTGATCGAAATTTCCGGCCGCGGCGAACGCACCGAGCTCGCCGCCACCCGCCAGCCCATTGCCGACGCCTTCGTCCCTGTCGGTGCCACGCGCCTCTCCGTGTCCGATGCATCCGCCTTCCCTCCCGGCACCCGTGTCGTCGTTCGCCGCCCCAGCCCCGCCGCGTGGATCGCTCACCTCGGCATGGACACCTTCTCCGGCTGGCGACCCGAAAACCGCGTCTCCTGGGCCCCCGGCTCCCGCGACCTCGTCTGGGAGCGCACCATCACCGCCGTCGGCCCGCACGATGCCGCCACCGACACCTCCACGCTCACCCTCGACGCCCCGCTCACCACGTCGCTCGACCGCGCCTTCGGCGGCGGCACCCTCACCCGCTGCGAATTCCCCGGCCGCATCAATCACGTCGGCGTCGAAAATCTCCGCTGCATCTCCGACTACGACCGCGCCTTCCCCAACGCTCGCGACGAGGAGCACGCGTGGGTCTGCGTCGCCCTCGACAAGGTCGAGCACGCGTGGGTCCGCCAACTCACCGCCCAACACTTCGTCAGCTATGTGATCCACGCGCAGGCCGATTCACGCGCGCTCACCATCGAGGACTGCACCGCCCTCGCCCCCGTCTCCGAACTCGCCGCCTACCGCCGCCGCGTTTTTTCCATCGGCGGCCAACTCACGCTCGTGCAGCGCTGCACGAGCGAGCACGGCCTGCGCGACTTCACCACGGGTTTCGCCGCCACGGGCCCCAACGTCTTCCTCCAGTGCCGCGCCACCGCCGCCCTCGACGCCAGCGGCCCCGTCGAGAGCTGGGCCTCCGGTCTCCTCTACGACAACGTCGTCATCCGCGGCAACGCCCTCCGTTTCCTCAACCGCGGCGCCAACGGCCAAGGCGCCGGCTGGACCACCGCGAATTCCCTCCTCTGGAACTGCGAGTCCACCGAGATCCAGATCCAAAGCCCGCCCGGCGCGCCCAACCAAGCCTACGGCAGCAAGGGCGTCATCGTGGACGACAACCTCACCTACGACCCGCGCGTGATGCCCTTCCGCGAATTCGTGCGCGGCAGCGCCACCAAACCCGACAGCCTCTACCTCGCCCAACTCGCCGCGCGCCGCGGCCCCGCCGCCCCCGCCCGCCTCGCCCGCCCCACCCTCGCCCTCGCTCCCCCTCCCTCCGTCCCGCCCTCGCTCCCGCCTTCCCGGTCCCCTTCGCCGGGTCTTCCGCCCGATCCCCTCCGCATCGCCCACGCCCAATTTTTCATCGGCGACCAACGCGCCTTCACCGCCACCACCAACTGGTCCTGGTATCTCGGCCAGATGCCGCGCCCCCTCGCGCGCCCCTCCGGCCCCGCCCTCACGCGCTTCGCCCCCGGCGAGACCGGACGCGGCGCCACCGACGATCTCCGCGAAGTCGTCGCCGCCCTCCCGCCCGGCGGCGCCTTCGTCCACCACTACGGCCTCTGGTATGACCGCCGCCGCATTGACCACAATTTCTACGGCTCACCCGAACTCCGCGCCGACGATGTCACGCCGCCTTTCATGGAAATGCCCTGGGCCCGCAGCGGCCTCGGCACCGACTGGAACGGCCTCAGCCAATACGACCTCACGCGCTTCAACCCGTGGTATTTCGCGCGCGTGAAGGAATTCGCCGACCTCGCCGACACCCACGGCCGCATCCTGTATCATCATTTCTATTTCCAACACGCCCTCCAGGAAACGCGCGCCCACTACGTCGATTTCCCCTGGCGCCCCGTGAACTGCCTCCAGGCGACCGACCTCCCCGACGAAAATCCCGCCGCCAACGCCTTCTACGACATCGCCCACCCCGTCCGCCGCGATCTCCACCGCCGCTACATCCGCCACTGCCTCGACGTCCTGAAGACCAACACCAACGTCATCTACGCCCTCGACCGCGAATACTCCGGCCCGCTCGCTTTCGTCCAATTCTGGCTCGACACCCTCGCCGAGTGGCAGCGCGACACCGGCAAGAAAATCTTCGTCTCCCTCGAAGTCCCCAAAGCCCAGCTCGACGCGCTCCTCGCCGACCCCGTCCGCCGCCCGCTCCTCGCTGCGATCGATTTTCACCACTGGAGCTACCGCGCCGACGGCTCGCTCTTCGCCATCGAGGGCGGCCTCGATCTCGCGCCCCGCGAACAACTCCAGCGCGCCGCCGCCCTCCCGCATCAGCCGCGCCCCGGCGGCCCCCTCCAACGCTACCGTGCCCTCCGTGAATACCGCGACGCCTACCCCGACCTCGTGATCGCCCGCCAACCCGACGACTTCCCCACCCTCACCGCCGCGATCGAAAAAAATCTCCCCGCCGCCGCCCGCGCCACCACGCGCCCCGCCCCCCTCGTCCGCACCCAACCCGACTCCGCCTGGTGCATGGCCGCCCCCGGCTCCGCCTACCTCGTCTACTCCCTCGCCGGCGCCCCCGTTACGGTCGACCTCACCGCCGATCCCGCCACCTACACCGTTGCCTGGCTCGACTCGGCCGACGGCGAGTTCCATCTCCTCCCCGAAACCGTGTCCGGCGGAAACACCGTCTCCCTCGTGCCGCCCGCTTCCGCGCTGAAAAATCCCGGTGCGTTCTGGCTTTCCCGTCGGCCGTAGAACCCCCACCCGCCGCCTCCGTAGTCTTCCCTCGGAAAACCATTTGCCTGAGGGTAACCCCCTAGCATTCTGGGGGACGCAATGGAGCTGTCCGCCGAAACCATCGAACACCTGCGCGACGAGGCTTATGCCACGCTCTGCGGGCGCGCCCTCACCGAGGCGCTCACCACGCTGGAACGGAAAAAAGCCCATATCGAGAGCACCCGCCCGCCCTTTGCCCTGCTCTCCACCCGGCAGACCCGCGAGGCGCTCACCCACTCCCTGGCGGCCGTGCACACGGACGAATCCGCTTTGCGCCTCCAGCTCGCCGAGGTCGCCCAAGCCGAGCAGTGCATCCACCGTCTCCTGCGTCCCGCCCTGCACGCCTACCTTGCCTCCCTCGATCCGGGCTACGGCACCTTTTCCCATATTCGCCGCGCACTCGACGACTGGCAGGTCGCCTACCAACCGTTGCGCGATCTCATCGTTGCGTTCGCGCGCGACGCCCGCACCGCGCGCCAAACCTGCGGGTCGGCGGCGCCCGAACAACGCGACCGGGCACCTCTCCTCGTCCTGCGCGACTCCGCCCTGCGCCTCGAACGCCAACTCGACACCCTCGACACCGTCGCCAGCCGACTCGCCGCCCTCCTGCCCGCCGGGGCCGAGGCCGAAATCCGACTGCCGGCCATTCTCCCTTCCCGTCATTCCGCCTGGGTCGGAGTTCTGCTCGCTCTGCCCGCCGACCGCTTTGCCGCCGAAATCAACCAAGCCGAAACGGCCGCCCGGCAGTTTGTCGCCCACGACCAGTCGGCCATCGCCGCCCGTCTCGATGCGTCCCGCGAAGCCTGCAACCGCTACGAACAGGGCTACCTCGAAAATTACTGGGACCAGCTCCGCACCCATGCCCAGACCTACTACGTCGAGGAACACCCGATCGCCGACATCATCGCGATGCTCCTGCAAAATTACGTGACCTCCGACCTCGCCCGCCGCCTGCGCGAGCTCCATACCGCCGACCCCTTCCTCAACGAACGCTGACCGGCCGGCGCCGTGCCCCGGCCCGTCCCATGCCGGGGCGGGCCTTTTTGTTTGGCGAAGTCTCCTCCCCGCCTACCCTCCCGCCATGCTCCTTCGTCCTCGCGTTTGCCCCACCACCCGCGCGTGGTTGCTCCGCCTCGGCTTCGGTCTCGTCCTCGCGCTTGCCTTCCGCGCGGCGCCCCCCGCCCGCGCCGCCGACACCCACCCCACGCAGGAACGCGCCGACCGCTTCCTCTCCCTCGTCAACGCCTCCTACCAGGCCCTCGCCTACGTCGAGAGCGAAGCCCAGTGGAAAGCCGCCACCGACGTCACCCCCGCCCACGACGCCTCCGCCGAAACCGCCGGCAAAGCCCGCGCCGCCTTCGTCGGCAATCCCGCCCTCATCCAGGAAA
>CAJAYO010000088.1 GCA_903948415.1 uncultured Opitutia bacterium
CAAGTTTTTTCACAGGGTCGGTGTAGCGGTTCCACAACAGCGCCACGCGCCCGCTCGCAAGACGCACCATCATGCCGGGCGAATCACTCGCCTCGATCGTCGACGGCATCGCGGCAGCCCATTTCAACCCGTGCTTCGACGTCATCTCTTCGAAGTGTCCGTGCGGCACGCGCAACAGCAGCTTCAGATCGCCATTTCGTTTCTCGAGCACCGTGGCCTCGATACCGCCACCGTGCGTGGCGCCACTAAGGCCCGCGACTTTGCCCGCGTAGTTGCCCTGCTGGCCGAGATCGATCGGCTCGGAGGCCTGCCACGATTTCCCGAGATCGTCGGAAATATAGATGAGTGTCACATGCCGCCCGGGATTCGCTTTCGCCACCTGCGAAACCAGCACGATCCGTCCGGTGCGTAATTGGATCATCTGGCGCACCGCGCCGCACCAGCCTTCCTGCAACAGCACTGGCGCCGCCCACGTTTTGCCGTCGTCCGCGCTGCGCGCCACATACACGGGCAGCCGGCAGCCTTCGAGCGGCCCGCCCTGTTTGTCGTCCCACTTGAAGACCCTCTCGTTCTCGTTGAGAAACGCGTAGAGCAACACGCCCTCCTTCGTCCGCAGCAACGCGCGCTCGGCCCGCGACCGGAAGCGCTGCTGATCGTAGATTTCGCGCAGCGCCCACGTCTTGCCTTCGTCGCGCGAGACCAGGGCACCACCTTCATTGACTCCCCAAATCGCTCCGTCGCCACCGCGGACAAACGGCCCCTGGTGCGGCACGCCGAGACGCGCCACTTTTTCCTGCAGCACAATTTCGGCGCGAGCGCTCGCAGCGAAGACAAGAGCAATAACGAGAAAGAGCCGGGAGATCATGGGGAAGATTGGGGCTAACAGACCGTCCGAGTTCAGAAGTCGGCCAATCTCGCGACGAGGGGCAAAGGCTGGTAACAAAGTTTGACCAAGCCGCCGCGTTCGCGTTCACCGGGGAACGAAGTTCGCTTTTCTCGTCCGCACTCTCCCGCGATTCCACGCCCCACCATGTTTAACGTTCGCTTTCCCCAACGCCCATTCTTCCCCGCGGCGACGCTACTACTCGTCGCGGCGTTCTCACCGCTCTCCGCCAACGCAAGCTCCGCGGCCGCTGTTGTCTCGAGCTTGATCGCAACCGCGGACGCATCCCACCCGCGCCAGTCCGAGGGCGACATCGTTGTGCTCCGCGACGGCACGCTCTTCGCCGTGTGGTCCGATTTTTACGAGAAGGCCAACGATCACGCCCCCGCCCGCATCTCCGCCGCCCGCTCCACCGACAGCGGTCGCACATGGGGCCCGCGCTTCACGCTCCAGGAAAACACCGGGCTCTCGAACGTGATGTGCGCCAGCCTCGTGCGCTCACGCACCGGCGACATCTTGTTTTTCTATCTTCAGAAAAACTCCACGACTGACCTCAAAGCCTACGTCCGCCGCTCCACCGACGACGCCCAGACGTGGGGCCCTCCCGTGCTCATGATGCCCGAACCCGGCTACCACGTCATGAACAACGCCCGCGTCATCCAGCTCAAGACCGGCCGCCTGCTCGCACCCGTCGCCACCTCGCTGCAAGTCGGCACGAAGAACGACAATTTCAAAACCGTCGTCTACCGCTCCGACGACGACGGTCTCACGTGGCAACGCGGCACCACTTTTCTCAGCGCCCCCAAACGCGGCGCGATGGAACCGGGCCTGATCGAACTCAAGGACGGCCGCGTGCTCCAAATCATTCGCACGCAAACCGGCAAAATCTGGCACGCCTACTCCGCCGACGGCGGCGACACGTGGACCGAAGCTACGCCATGGACCATCGAAGCCCCCGAAGCTCCCTCGACGCTCGCGCGCAATCCCGCCAACGGCGATTGGCTCCTCGTGTGGAACCCCACGGTCGTCTGGTCCAACCCCGAGAAAACCGTCCTCGGCACCAATCACGGCGGCCCGCGCACTCCGCTCGCCGCGATGATCTCCCGTGACGAAGGCCGCACCTGGAGCGTTCCCAAGAATCTCGAGTCCAACGCGAACGCGACCTACGCCTACACCAGCATCACGTTTCACGACGGCCGCGCGCTGCTCAGCTATTACCACAGTCCCGCTCCCGGAAAACTCCTCTCGCTTAAATTTCAAAGCGTGCCGCTGGGGTGGTTCGAACGCTGAATCTCTCCCGCCGCGGAACGCTGCCGGCCCCGTCAGACTTTCACCCCGGTTGGCGGCCGCACGAAATACAACAGCACCGCGCACACGACAATGCTTGCGGCGCCGAAGTGAAATACGTTGCTCACGTCGATCTTCGCGTCGCGCAACGCGCCGCCCGCGTAGATCGTGATGCCGCCGACCACACACGCGCAGAGATTGAGCACGCCGTAGCCGGTCGCGCGGTAGCGTTTGTCCGAGACCAGCGTGAGAATCGGCATCATGTTGGCATCGGCGAACGACTTGGTGAGTCCAAACAGCATCAACCCGCCGAGCGCGAGCGGTAGCACATTCGTGCTCGATGCCAGCAAAATGGCCGGCGCCGCGACCCCCATACCGATGAGCGGCACGAGCACGGGTGCGTTTGCCCGCGTGCGACTCCACCGATCCGCCAACCATCCGCCGAACAAAATTCCGACAATCGACGCTCCCTGATAATACCCGGTCGCCGAAATTCCCGCGACGCCTTGCCCGAGCGAAAAATGCTCCTTCAGATAGGTCGGCATCCACCCGACGACCGCCCACACGCTCATCCCGAGCAGCCCCCAGTAACCCAGCGCCAGCAGGAAGCCCCGGCTGCTGAACAAACTCCGGAGCGCTTCGCCGAGCTTCACCTCTTCCATGGCGGGCGTCGCCGCCGTCTTACCCACTGCCAACACCCGCTGATCACGCAGAAAAATCGCCGTCACGATCGCGAGCACGACGCCGAGCTGGCCGAACCATGCAAACGCCTGCGCCCAACCGTGGCTCTCCGCGATCATGCCGCCGACGCCGCCCATGCCGGCCCCCACCATCACGCCGCTCAAATGCACGCTGTTGGCCAACGAACGCGTTTTCACGCCGTGGTAATCCGCGATCAACGCCAGCGCCGCCGGGATGTAGCACGCCTCGCTGATCCCCATGAGCGCCCGCGTCGCGAGCAGTTGGCCATAGGTCGTCGCATGCGCCGTGAGCCACGTGATCACCGACCACGCGACGAGACTGATGACAATCACGTGACTGCGGTTGAACCGATCCGCGAGGTAACCCGCAAACGGACTCAGCACCCCATACACGATGAGGAAAATCGTCGTCAGCAGGCCGAACTGCGCATCGGTCATCGGGATTTCATCCACGATGGATTGCCGCATCGTCGTGATCATGACGCGGTCGAGGTAGTTCAGAAATCCGACAAACCACAGCAACGCGACCGTCAGCCACGCGCGCATGGGCGTAACCTCCAGCGAGCTCATTTCACCGCCCCCGGTTTCCACGACCACACGCTCGTCGTGCGCACACCCGCCATGATTTCACCCGAGACGATCCACCATTCCCCGCCGATCTGCACCGTCGGTGCCGTCACGACCGGGTCCGGCCAACGCTCCTCGACCGTCCTCCACGCGTTGGCTGCAACATCGAAAAACATCATGTGGTCCGGCACCCGCGTGTCGCGCGGGACCTTGCCCACCATCCGGCTGTCGACGCCACCGAGCACCCAAATGCGTCCGAAATTCGCCGATACCGGCGCGGGAAACGGCGCCGCGATCGCCGTCCACGGCATATCGGGCAACCGCTCCCATTTTTCCGCACGGTAGCGATACGCGTCACCCAAGTAGGTCGGCTTCGCTTTGCCGTCGGCGTCGACGCCCATCTCCAAGCCGCTGATCAAATAGATCGCCCCGTCGAGCGCCGCGATCGTCCCCTGCGCCCGCGTCGGTCCCGGCCAAGTCGCCAGTATTTTCCAACCGGCCGCGCGTTGCTTCACATCGAGCCGCCAAAAATCGCTGCTGCTCACGCGCACCGCCCCGGGCGCATAGCCACCCGCCACGTAGACGCTCCCGTCGAGCACCGCCGCAACCTGACTCGTCCGCGGCGCGGGCAACGCCGGCCCGCGCTCCACCACCACCGCCTTGCCATCCCAGCGCAGCAGCAGGGTGTCTTGAAATAGCGTGTCGGCATTTTCGCCGCCGATCACGAGCACACCGTCCGCAATTGAGACGCTCGCCGAGTACGCGCGCCGCTCCGGCAACTTACCCGCCGAGCGCCACGCCTTTTCGCCCGGCGCGATCACAAAGATTTCATCGTAATAAATCTTCTTCCCACCGTCCCACGGCATCTTGTCGGGAAAATTCGCGCCGCCCGCTGCGATTATCACGCCGCCGTGCGCCCCGGCGATGATCCCCGCCATCCCGGGCGCGAGCGGATACGCCGGGCGTTGCGTCCAGTCCGAGGCCGACGCCGTGCCTGCCGCCACGGCGAGAAACGGTGCGAGGGCGAAACCACAAGGTGCGAGGAAACGAAGCATGGGCTGGTGGGGGTGGGCCGACATAGCGTGTGCAGTTTTTGTTTCGCGGCGGCGAGGCCGGAAACTTCGGACGTTTGTCGCGGCGATTTCCCCCGCGGACAACGCCCGCAAACTGGTCACATGAAATGCCACGGTTTCCCCGATTGTCCTTCGCGTCGCGCCGCGCCTAATTCCGGGGGCCAACCTCATGCGCCCCTCCCTCATTCGCTCCCGCCTCCGCCAAAACAAGCCCGCCCGCATCGCGTGCATGTATTATGCAACAACGATGATGCCCGCCCACGCCGCCAAGGCCGGCTTCGACGCCATCTGGCTCGACAGCGAACACAGCACCTGGGAACGCCACGAACTCCAGCGACTGATCGCGATGCACCACCTCGCCAATATCGACTGCATCGTTCGCACCGGCAGCCGCAACGCTACGGATCTCTACCACCTCCTCGAAGACGGCGCGACCGGCCTCATGATTCCGCTCGTCAACACCGCCGCAGACGCCGCCGCCCTCGCGCAAGCCGTGAAGTTCCCCCCGCTCGGCCAGCGCGGCCTCGACGGCGCCGGCCTCGATAACAATTTCTATCTCGACGGCACCCTCACCTACCCCGCCGCCGCCAACGCCGACACGTTCCTCATCGTCCAAATCGAAACGCAGGAGGCGCTCGCCAACATCGACGCCATCGCCGGCACGCCCGGCATCGACGGCCTCTTCATCGGCCCCGGCGATCTCTCGCTCCGCCTCGGTTGCCCGCTCGACTGGAAAAACCCGAAGATGGTCGCCGCCCAAGCCACCGTCGCCACCGCCGCCGCCAAACACGGCGTCGCCTGGGGGCGTCCGTCCGGCACCGCCGAAGATATCGCCGAGCTCACGCGTCAGGGCGCCCGCCTCATCGCCCACGGCAGCGATTTCGGATCGGTCATGAAAATGCTGCCGACCTTCGCCCAGAATTTCGCGGAATAGCCCGGCGCCGCCGTCACAGTCACAGGGCGGCTCGCACGGCGGCAGAAAATTCCTCGAAGTCTGCCACGAGTGGCGTCGGCGCCTCACCGGTCATCCGCAACAACGATCGCTCATCTTTGAAGCCGCTGCCCGTCACGAGACACACCGCGTGTTCGTCGGGCGCCAGTTCCCCGCGCGCCACCGCCTGCTCCACTCCCGCGAGCGCGACTGCACCCGCCGGCTCGGAAAAAATGCCCTCTTCGCGCGCGAGGCGCGCCTGCCACGCCCATACGGTCTCATCCGCCACCACGAAGCCCGTTCCGCCGAGTCCGCGGCACGCTGCGATCACCTCGTCCCCATCGAGCACGCTGCCCACCTGCAGACCACTGATCGCCGTCGTCGACCGCATCGCCGCCGCGTGGTGCCGCCCCGCGCGCAACGCCGTCGCAATGGTGTCGTTGCCCACCGGTTGCACGCAGTGGACGCAGCCCGAGCCGCCCCACGTCTTCACGCCGCGCGCGACGGCCAGCGTCAGCCCGCCGCCGCCGGCCGGACTGAAAACACTGAACCGCTGCCCCGCCAGCGCCTCGGCGATTTCGAGTCCCATCGTCTGCACCCCGGCCATACCACGGGGCGAAAAACAAAACGCACTCACTTCGAAGCCGGCGCCGACTTCATCGGCGAGCCCGCGCAGTCCCGCCATCACCGCATCGATTACCGCCGGCGACGCCCCGAAATCTTTGATGCGGATCAGCTGAGCCCCATAGGCGCGCATCTGCCGCAGTTTGCCCTCAGGCGCGCCCTCCACGATGGCGAGGAAGCACCGAATCCCCGCGCGCGCACAATACGCCGCGAGCGCCGCGCCCGTGTTACCGCTCGAGGTGCCGAGGCACGCCACCCGTCCGTCGCGTTTCAAGTGCGTGACCGCCGCCGCCGCAAAACGGTCTTTGTAGGAACCCGTCGGGTTGCCGCCCTCGATCTTGAACCAGAGATTTTTCAACCCGAGCGCCGGCCCGATCACGCGCGAACGCACGAGCGGCGTGCCGCCTTCACCGAGCGTCACCGCATCTTCGATCGGCGGTGCACCCCACTTGTCGGCATGTTTCCAGAGATTCATGGGGCGCCCTCCCCGGTCGACCACGGTCCGTTCGCCGATTTCACAAAGCCCGTCGTCATCGTGGTCGAAACGCTGCCGTGTGCCGGCACCGTGAGCACCGCGCCGTCGCGCAAGAGATCGGGCCAACGCCCGACCGGGGACGTGCTTGGCTGCAGCGTGAGGATATGCCCCTCGCCCCACAGCGGGTATTGCTTAACGCCGCCCCCGCTGTTCCACGACCACGCATACGGAAATTTTTCCAACTCCCACTCCAGGCCGAACCCGAGCCCGCGCCGCTCGTTCCACACGCAGCCCCAGCCCGCCTCGAAATCCGTCAGCTGCACCGAGTGATCGCGCCCGCTGCCGGCCGCCACCACCACGCTGCAATCGCGCAGCTCGCCGCCCTCGCGCTCCGGCACCATCGGCCACTTCCCGGTATAACCCGACTCCAATTGCATCCCGCTCGGATCGTCCGCCTTAAACACCCGCACCGTGCGCGCCGGCGTGATCAAGCGGGCGCCGTCGAGGAGCGGCCCGCCCCACGTAGGATGCTGGAGCCACGCCACCGGCAGCGGCTCCGCCCAGCGATTCTCCAGCGTCTCGCGCCACTGCATCAGCCCGCTGTCGCGCCGCAGCGTCAGCTCGCGCCGGTAGACGAGCGGCGTGCGCACCGAGTGCCCCACCAACGTCACGCGCAGCTCATTTTTCGTCGTCGCAATCTCCGTCACTGCCCAAGGCAGACTGCGCAGCTCACCGTGCGTCCCGATTGGCGCGCCGAAATAGTCGCCCGCGAAAAATCCGTTCGGCAGCGACACATACCAGCTGCCGTCCATCACATCATAGAGATCGCTGCCGCTGCGCATCGGCTGGTCGAGCGGCCGGGTCCGCGCCGGCTGCCCGTAGGGATTTCGCCACATGATATCGACACCGCTCGCCACCTCCACGTAACCCACGATCGCCCCGCCCATTTCGGGCCAGAGCGCCACGCGACAAAACGCGTTCTCCAACACGAGAAGCTTGCGCGCACCCTCGGTCGTCCAGCGCGCCACTGGTTGTTTGCGTTGGCCAGTCGCGCGCGGTTGTGCGCCGCGGCGCTTGCTGCGTGAGTTCGGTTTCTCCGTAGTCTTTTTCGCTTTAGCCATGGGTTCCTCCACTTCCAAATTTTCCGTCGATCTTAAGCAGCTCGCGCCCGGCTTTCACCCGCGCCGATTCGCCGTCCGTGGCGTCGGCTTTGCGGCCTTCATCTGGCAGGGCGCCCAGCCCGGTCCCGTGCTCCTGCTGAACGGCGCCACGCACGGCGACGAATACGAAGGCCCCACTCTGCTCCGCCAATGGGCCGAGGACTGGCGCCCGAAAAATCTCCGCGGCACGGTCGTCATGGTGCCCGTGCTGAACGAGGGCGCGTTCTACGCCGGCCTCCGCGCGAATCCCGCCGACGACGTCAACCTCGCCCGCGCTTTTCCCGGCGACGCCCGCGGCTCGGTCACGCAGCGCCTCGCCCACCTCTTCGACAACCAACTCCTCGCTCAGGTCACGCACTACGTCGATCTGCACAGCGCCGGCCGCGCCTACGAACTGCTGCCCTGGACGGGCTTCATCACCCACGAAAAGTCCATCAACCGCACGCAGCGCGCCATGGCCGCGTGCTTCGACGCCTTCTGGTGCTGGGACGGCCCGTTCCTGCCGGGCCGCACGCTGAGCGCGGCCCATGCCCGCAATATCGCCGCCATTTACGTCGAGTGCCGCGGCACCGGCGCTGTCGACCCGTGCGACCTCCGCAACCTCAACCGCGGCCTGCGCCACCTGCTCGCCGCCCTTGAATTTATCCCGGCCAGGCACCCCGCGAAATTGCGCACCCAAATCCAGCGCACGACCAAAGACGCCGACGAAGCCCACCTCCAAATTCACCACCCCGCGCCGCACAACGGGCTCTTCGTGCCTACCGCGAAAGTCGGTGCCCGGGTCCGCCGCGGCCAAGTCCTCGGCACCGTGCACGCTTTGGAAAACCTCGGCGCCACCATCGTCCGCGCCGAACGCTCCGGCCGCATCGTCATGGGGCGCATTCAGCGCTCCGTGCGCAAGGGCGACGCACTCTGCACCCTCGCGCCGATCTGAGCGCAGCCTCATGCGAGCAAACCACCGTCAACGACCCACGTGACGCCGGTGACAAAACGGGCCGCCGGCGAACACACAAAAGCCACCGTCTCGCCGATATCCGCCGTGCGACCGCGACCGAGTGGCGTCTGATTCACCACATCACCGCCGGCGCCTTTCGCGGCAATCGCCGCGTCCGTCTCCGTTGCGTGATCGAGCGCGATGTCGCCCGGCGCGATCGCCACAACGCGAATTCCGTCCGCCGCCAGCTCCTTCGCCATCGACTGCGTCACCGAAGTGATCCCCGCCTTCGTCGCCGCATACACCAGCGCGCCCATCTGCGGACGCACCGCGTTCACCGACGAGATGTGCACGATCACGCCCCCCCCCGAAGCCTTCAGGTGCGGCACGGCCGCCTGGGAGCAAAAGATCACCCCGCCCAGATTCACGCGCACGACGTTTTCAAAATGCTCCGGCGTGATGTCCGCCAGCTTCGCGATCGCCGAGGCTCCGGTGACCGCGGCGTTGTTCACCAGCACATCGAGCCCGCCGAGCGCCGCTGCCGCCGCATCGACGAATCGTCGGCACGCCGCCGGATCACTCACGTCGACCCGCAGCGGAATCACCCGGTCGCCGTAGCGCTCAACCAGTGCGGAGGCCGCTGCGATATTGCGCTGACCGATCACCACGCGACCGCCGGCCGCCAACAGGGCTTCGGTGATGGCCCGGCCGATATTGGCCGCACCACCTGTGACAATCGCACGGGGACCGCCAGCCGGCATGCTCGGAGTATTCATGGGATGAGAGATGGGGTGACAGCGCGGAGCGTCGGCCGTCCAGCAATTTCCCTCGCGTTACCGCGTCGCCAGATAGCGGTCGATGGTGACTTGGCACTCGTCGGTCAGCGGATAGCCGAGAAAACTCGCTGATGTCGTGAAAAGCCCACGCCGCACCATGTAGTGCTTCAAGCCCGTCAACCAGCACGCGATGGATTTCCCACCGTAGATACCAAACAGCGTTTCCTTCATTTCCGCTTCCACCTGCGTCGCCGCTGCCCTGTCGCCCGCCGCGACGAGAGCGACGATGCGCTTCAGCTGCGGCATCACCGCCGCCGCTCCACCGAACATAAATCCGTCGTAGCCGGCCAGGAGGTATTCGAGGCAGCGAAATTCGTCGCCGTTGAAGAGCCGCAGCCCCGGTTTCGCGGCCCGAGCCGCCAGCGCCATCGCGCGACGTTCCGGCGAGCCGGAACTGTCCTTCACGAGCTTCACCTGCGGCACCGAGTAGACTTCCTGCAACCGATCCTCGGGGATCATGATTGGGCGACTTTTGCCGAGATCGTAGATCCCCACCGGCAGCGGGCAGCGCGAAGCCGCTTCGACAAACAGCGCCGTCACCCGGTCCGGCGTGGCGTTGAGCAGCGTCGCGGGCGGGGCGATGATCGCAAAGTCTACCCCGGCCTCCGCCGCCATCGCGGCATTGTCGAGGATGCGCGGCACGGAGTTGTCCGACACTTGCGCCGCGATCTTCAGCCGTCCGCCCGCGGTGCGCACCGCCGCGTGCATCATCCGCCGGCGCTCGCGATCAGGCAGCCACGGACCTTCGCCGCAGGTGCCGGCCACGAAGAGCCCTTCCGTGCCCTCTTGCACGGCGGCCTCGATCATCCGCTCCACGGAGGCTTCATCGACCTTCAGATCTGCGGTGAGCGGCGTCGGGACGGCGGACCAAATGGAAACGGGCAGGGACACATTCATGTCACACAGCAAAAACGCTATCGCCGCGGGCACTAGATGTTATCACTGGTAAGTAAACATGAGCAGCCCACCGGGAGTCTTGGAATTGCCGAAGCGGCAATCATTGGCCGCACAATCCGCCGCCGCGATCCGGAAGGCCGTGACCGAGGGCGTGTGGCAGGAGTCGCTGCCGAGCGAACGTCGCCTCTGCGAACTGTTTCAGGTGAGCCGTCCCACCGTGCGCACTGCCCTGCAACTGCTCGCGAAGGAGGGACTCATCGAGATTCACCAAGGCCGGCGCAACCGCCTGATCGGACAGAACCCGCGCCCCTCCGCGAACGCCAGCCGTCTGGTTGTTCTCGTCTCCCACACCCCCATTTTGCAGACGTCGCTCACGGCCTACCAAGGCATCAGCGAAATGCGCGCTCACTTGACGGAGCACGGTTTCACGACCGAGACGCTCGTCTGCCAGATGCGCAGTGCCAAAGCCCAGCAACGCAAACTGGAAACCTTTGTCCGTCAAAATCGCGTGTTCTGTTGCGTCCTGCTCTCCCTGAGCAAGGAACTGCAGGAGTGGTTTGCGACCCACTCGATTCCCGCCCTCGTGCTCGGCTCGTGTCACGCCGAGGTGAAACTGCCGTCTCTCGACGTCGACTACCGTTCCGTCTGTCGCCACGCCGCCGGCATTTTCCGGGGCAAAGGCCACCGCCGTCTCGCGTTTATCGTGCCGCACTCTGGGGTGGCCGGTGACCTCGCCAGCGAAGAAGGCTTCCGCGAAGGATGCGCCCACGGGCGCGACGCCACCGAGGCTCGCATCGTTCGCCACAACGGCACCGCCACGAACCTCGCCGCCAAGCTCGATGCACTCTTCGCGTCGCCCCTCCCGCCCACCGCCCTGCTGGTCGCCAAACCGACGCATACCCTCGCCGTGCTCGTGTATCTCCTCCGTCGGGGCCTGACCGTGCCCGATGCCGTCTCGCTTATCGCCCGCGACTCCGACCATCTCTTCGAGGAAGCCATCTCGCACTACCGTTTTCACGACGAGACCTTTGCGCACCGCCTCTCGCGCTTGATGGCCCAGATGGTCAGCCAAGGCTACCTGCGGCCCGAGCCCAACTTGATCTTCCCCCGCTACGTCTCGAGCGGCACCGTCAAAGCCATCGCCCACCCGTAATTCCGGACGGCCTCCGCACCACAGCCGTTTATCCCAGCAGCCCCTGCACCACGCTCCCGTGCACGTCGGTCAGCCGGTAGTCGCGGCCTTCGAAGCGATACGTCAGCCGCTCGTGGTTGAAACCGAGCTGGTGCAGAATCGTCGCCTGCAAGTCGTGCACGTGCACCTTGTCCTTCGTGACGTTGAAGCCGAGTTCGTCCGTCTCGCCATAGGACAGCCCGCCTTTGATCCCGCCGCCGGCCAACACCATCGTGTAGCAATCCGGATAGTGGTCGCGCCCGAGAATCTCCCCCGCCGCCGTGCGCCCCTCGCGGAACGGCGTGCGGCCAAACTCGCCGCCGAGCACGATCAGCGTCTCGTCGAGCAGCCCGCGCTGCCGCAGGTCGTTGATCAACGCCGCCACCGGCTGGTCCATCGTCGCGCACTTCTTCGTCAGGCCGCCGCGGATGTCCTCCTTCTCGCTCGTGCCGTGAAAATCCCAGCCCCAGTCGAAGAGCTGCACGAAGCGCACGCCCTGCTCCACGAGCCGGCGCGCGAGCAGGCAGTTGTTCGCAAAACTCGACTCGCCCGGCTGCGCCCCGTACGCCGCGATCGTCGCCGGTTTCTCCCGCGTGATGTCCATGACCTCGGGCACCGACACCTGCATGCGGTAGGCGAGTTCGTATTGCGCGATGCGCGTGCGCGTCTCGGGATGGCCGAGCGCGCTCGCCTGGAGTTCGTTGAGCGCCTGCAACGCATCCAAACTGTCGCGACGCAGGTCGCGCGTGAAGCCCGCCGGATCCGACGCGTAAAGCACCGGATCGCCCTTGGACCGGCACTGCACCCCCTGAAACACCGACGGGTGAAACCCGCTGCCGTAGGAATTCTTCCCGCCGTTCGGCTGCACGCCGCTGGAAATCAAGACGACAAAACCGGGCAGATTCTGGTTCTCCGTGCCGAGGCCGTAGGTCACCCACGATCCCATCGAGGGCCGCCCGGGCCGCGGCGAACCGGTGAACAGCAGCAACTCCGCCGGCGCGTGGTTGAACTGGTCCGTGTTCATCGAATGGATGATGCACAGGTCGTCCGCCACCGTGTGCAGGTGCGGAATCGCGTCCGAGAGCCAGTGCCCGCCGCGACCGTGCTGCGCCCAGGTGCGCGGACTGCCCATCAGCTTCGGCGTGCCGGCCGTAAACGCGAATTTCTTCCCTTTCACGAACTCGTCCGGACAGTCCTGCCCGTCGCGTTTCACCAACTCCGGCTTGTAGTCGAACAGGTCGAGATTGGGCGGCGAGCCCGTGAGGTGAAGATAGATCACGCGCTTCGCCTTCGCCGCGAAATGGGGCAGGCGCGCCGCCAGCGGATTCGTCGCCGAGAGCGGCGCCGCGTGGGCGTTGCCCCCGAGCAGCGAGCCGAGGGCGATCGCGCCGAGCCCCGCCGCCGACTCCTTCAAGAAATGGCGGCGCGTGCTGTGCTGCAGGGACGAGAGATAGGGATGCATGGCGGAAAAGACGCGGCCTACGGTTTCATGAGCAACTCATCCAGATTCAGCAGAACGTTGCCGACCACGGTCCAGGCCGCCGTCGCTGCAACGTCGGCGCCTTCGGGCAACGGCCCGAGCGGATTCGTCGCGACGGCGAGCGCCTGTGCCGCCTCGCCCTCGAAGCGGCCGAGCGTCCGTCTATAGAGCGCAAGCAACGCGTCGCGCTCCTGGGCCTGCGGCGCGCGGACGAGGCAGAGCCGGAAACCGTGGTTCAGTTTCTCCTCCACGGAACCGTCCACCGCCACCAACCGCCGCGCGAGGGCCTGCGCCGCCTCGATGTAAACCGGATCGTTGAGCGTCACGAGCGCCTGCAACGGCGTGTTCGAGCGCTCGCGCCGCACGGTGCACACTTCCCGGCTGGGCGCGTCGAACGTGATCATCGACGGATAGGGATTCGAACGCCGCCACGCGGTGTAGAGCCCGCGGCGGTAGCGGTCCTCACCGACACTGTTCTCCCAGTCGAGGCCCGAGCCGAACGCGGCCGCCACGCCCATCTTCGGCTGCGGCGGATTCACCGGCGCCCCCAGCATTTTGCCGCTGAGCAGGCCGCTCACGGCCAGCGCCTGGTCGCGGATCATTTCCGCCGAGAGCCGGAACCGCGGGCCCCGCGCCAGCAGCCGGTTGTCGCTGTCGCGCGCCAGCGCTTCCGGGGAAATCCGCGACGACTGCCGGTAGGTCGACGACATCACCATCAGTTTCAACAGGTGCTTCACGTCCCAGCCGCTCTCGCGAAACTCGACCGCCAGCCAGTCGAGCAACTCCGGATGCGACGGCGGCTCGCCCTGGCTCCCGAAATCTTCGCTCGTGCGCACCAATCCCGAACCGAAAATCGATTCCCAAAACAGATTCGCGACGACCCGCGACATGAGCGGATTTTTTGCGTCCACCAACCACCGCGCGAGGCCGAGGCGGTCCGGCGCCACGCCGGCCGGCAGGGCATGCAGGGCCCCGGGGACGCCCGGCGTGACCTCGTTGCCGAGGTCGAGATAGTTGCCGCGCCGCTGAACGTGCGTCTTGCGGCTCTTGTCCGCCGCCAACTCGGCCAGAACCGGCACCGTGGTGAACGGTTTGACGCCCTCGCGTTGCTTGATCGCCTCCGCCAACCGCCGTCGCTCCGCCGCCAACCCCGGCGCCACCGTCACGTAGTGGGCGGTCACCTGCTCGCGCAGCCCGTCGCTCCGCGCCGCCGCCGGCGTCCCCAGCGCCGCGAGCACGGCCGCAGGCGTGCGCGTGACTTCCGCCGCCCGCCCGTCGTCCGTCGCCGCGAGCCGCAGTCGGGCGAGCGTGTGATGCTTCTTCTTCGACAACTGCTCGATCGTCACCGTGACCTTCGCGCCGGCCGGCAGCACGACCGGCACCTCCGGCAGCAACACCAGCGTGTGGGCGCGGCCGGATGGCGGGCCCACCGCCCACCCCTTTTCCTTCCCCGCCCTCGCGGTCAACACCGACTCCGCCGCGTAGCCTTCCTGCGTGAAGTCGGCCTGGGCCGACGCGAAACGGATCGACTTCGCCCCGCTGACGGCAAACTCCGTCATCGGTTTCGGAAGTTTGTCCACGGCGGACTCCCACACGACCGAGCGCTCCTCGTCGAGCAGGGCGACGCGGGCCCCGGCCAGACGCGCGCCCATCTTGGCGTCGGTGCGATTCCAGACCACCACCCGCTCGACCGCCTGCCCGCTCTTGAGGTCGAGTTCCCACCAGGGGTTCTCCGACTTCTCGGTGTGCGTCGCCGTTTTGCCCTTTTCGAAATTCCCGTTCGTCTTGCCGTCGATCGCGAGCTTCGCCGCGCCCTCGTTGGCCGTGCTGCTCTGGCTCGCGACCCCGCCGGATGCGAGATTGTCGCCCCCGGCAAACACCTGTACCTCCGCGAGCGAGAGGATCCGGTCCTTCCCCGGCAGCTCGATGCGCAGATACCGCCCCGCCACCTCGCGCTGCCCCGCCGCCGTCACCGACGCCAACACCCGCGTGACGACAAATTCCCCGGCACCGTGCCCGGCCCCCCGGCCCGGCGACGCCTCGTCGGGCAACGCCTCGAGCCGCAGCCCCGTCAGCGTCTGCTCCGCGCCGACCGTCGCCGCGATCGTATAAATGTCCGTCTCGCCTTTTCGCTCCACGCGAATCGCGCCGTCGGCCCCGCGGGCCATCGCCGCCCCCGATTTCGCCTTCAGCTCCGTCGGCGCGAGTGTTTGCCACGCGAGCGGGGCGGCGAAGCGGGCCTCCCAGGCCGGCTGGGCCGCCAACAGCTCCGGCGTCCGCGTGCGCACCGTTTTCTCGAGCGCGGCGATCTCTGTCTCGAACCGCTGCCGCTCCTCTTTCTGCTCCGGCGTGTAGAGCGCGAGCACCGGCGCCTCGTCCTTGCGGTCCTCGTCGGCGGTGTTGTTCAAGATCGCGAACAACCGGAAATAATCTTCCTGCGTAAACGGGTCGTATTTGTGCGTGTGACACTGCGCACACGCCATCGTCGAACCCATGAACACCGTCATCGTGGTGTTCACGCGGTCGACCACCGCGACGTTGCGAAACTCCTCGTCGATCGTGCCGCCCTCGCTGTTCGTCGGCGTGTTGCGGTGAAAGGCGGTCGCGATCCGTTGCTCTTCGGTCGGATGCGGCAGCAAATCGCCCGCCAACTGTTCGGTGGTGAACTGGTCGAACGGCTTGTTGGCGTTGAAGGCCCGGATCAAATAGTCGCGATACGCCCAGATCGTGCGCAACGGATCGTCCGCGTAGCCGGCCGAATCCGCATAGCGCGCCTGATCGAGCCAGAGCCGCGCCCAGTGTTCCCCAAACGCCGGCTGCGCCAGCAGGCGGTCGACCATCCGCTCGTACGCCCCCGGCGCACCGTCGTCCACGAAACGCTTCACCGCCTCGGGCGCCGGCGGCAACCCCGTCAGGTCGAGCGCGACCCGGCGCGCGAGCGTCGGCCGGTCCGCCTCCGGCGCGGGCCGCAACGATTCGCGGTCGAGGCGGCTGAGCACAAACGTGTCGAGGGCGTTCGACGGCCAAGCCGTGTCGCCGACCGGCGGCAGCGGCGGCCGCACCGGCACCACATAGGACCAGTGCGGCGCGTAGGTCGCGCCCTGCTCGATCCAGGCCTTGAGCAGCGCCTTTTCGCGCACCGTCAGTTTCTTGCCGAAGTCCGCCGGCGGCATCACGTCGTTTTCGTCGTCCGTCGTGATCCGCTGGTAGAGTTCGCTCTTCGCCGGATTGCCCGGCACGATCGCCGCGTAGTCGTCGATCACCGCGAGGGCGCCCTCGCGGGTGTCGAGCCGCAGCCCGCCCTGGCTGGCCTTGCTGCCCTTGCGGTCCTGCGCGTCGGGTCCGTGGCACTGGATGCAATTGTCCGACAATACGCGCCGGATATCTCGGTTGAAATCGATCGCCGCCGGCACGGTCCCGTCCGCGACCGCCGGCCCGGCACTCCGTCCCTCGCTCGGCCACGCGCCGACGAGCAAGACGGGCAGCAAGCAGCCCGGCAAACGCGCGATCAGGAGGGGTCGATTCCGTGACATCGCCTCCTCAGTGGCCCACGAACCGCCGCATGACAAGTCGCGGCGCAAATTTCCTCGCGCCCCTCCTCTGCACCGGCCCGCACCGCCGTTTCCTGCCGCACCCGGCGTCCCCGGTGGGCCGGGCGCGCCGCGGCGTGGCTCAGCCAGCCCGGTTCTCCCCGCCAACCGCCGCCTGCGGCGCGGCCGCCCCTCCGCGGGCGGTGCTGAGAGGAAAGCCACCTGCGACGCCCCCACCGCCCCGCCGCTTTTTTTGGTGGCTGCGCCCCGCGCCCGTCGCCAAGGTCGCCGCCCTCCTGTGCCCCTGCTCATGCCGCCCCGCCCACCCTCGCCCACTCTCCGCCGCTCCCCGATCGCACCCGCATGATCACCTGTCAGAAAACCTACTCGGACATTCCCTGGGCGCACCGCCAGCACCGCCACGACGGCCATTGCGCGCTCATCCACGGCCACAATTGGTCGATCACCCTCACCTTCGGCTGCCACGCCCCCGACGAAAACGGCTTCGTCGTGGATTTCGGGAAACTGAAATTCCTTCAGCGCTGGATCGACGAAAACCTCGACCATGCCTGCGTCTTCGGCAGCGAAGACCCGCTGCGCGAAGCGCTCCTCCAGGTCGGCGGACGCGCCCTCTGGAAACCCTACGTGGTACCGAACTGCTCCTGCGAAGGCATGGCCAGCCACCTGTTCGCTGTTTTCAGCCCGATGATCGACGACACCTCCGCCGGTCGCGCCTTTCTCACCGCGGTCGAAATCGTCGAAGATTCGAAAAACTCGGCGACCTATTCTGTGCCGGCCCCTTCGCCCCGCCCGCGGGCTTGAGCCCAGCACCGGCGCCCGGCCCCGCCCAAGCTATTCCTTCCGCGGCGGCACGGCTGCGGCGATTTGGCCGGCTGAGCCCATCGCGGGCTGCGCCGCATGGGCGAGCACACGACGGCTTCCGCGTGGCGGCGTGACGATAGCCCCTTCGATTTCCCCTTATCTCCGCTCGTCCTCCCCGCCGCGTCCAACCGGAGACGGCCTCGGGGGGCTTTCGTCCTTCATCGCGATAACCTCCCGGTCTTTGGCTCGGGGGCCGTGACATTCTCGACGCAAAAAAGGGCGGGGGTCCGAAGAGCCCCGCCCCGTCTGAATCCTGACCCAGTGGCTTAAAAACGAACCGTCGTCGAAAGGAGCCAGTTGCGCCTCGGTGACAGCGCGAACGAACCTTCCGAATACACCGCATCCGTCGCGTTGTAGAGCCCGAGCATCGTGTTGAGCTTGAAGCCCCCCACGCTCCACGGGTAGTTCGCCGTGAAGTCAAACACCACGTAGTCGCCGGCCTGATAGCCACCGGCCAACGGATTCCAGTCCACGCTGCGGCTGACCACCGTCTGGGAGGAGTAGCGCATACCGGCACCGAGGCCGAGACCGCGCGCCGCGCCATCCTTGAGCGTATATTTGCCAAACACCGTGAACTTGTATTCCGGCACGTTCTCAATGCGCGCGCCGTAGTAGATATCCGACGCAACCTTGGCTGCAGCCGAGGAGGCATTGTAGGCTGCCGAGCCGGGCTGGTTGCGGGTTTTGTCGTAAACCGTTTTCGCGGTCCACAGCCAGGAACCGTTGACCACGGCCTGGAAGCTCGTCGTCGGCGACCAGATGACTTCGCCTTCCGTGCCTTCGATGCGGTTCTTCAGGTCCGTCGTGCGCCAGCGAAACACGCGGGTGTTATAGCCCACGCTGCCGGGCGCGAAGAGCGTGGTGTTGAAGTTAAGCGGCTCTTCCAAATTCGACTGCTTGGCCGCATCGTCGAGCATCTGGTTCGTGCGTTCGCCGCGGAAGAGCGAGACCGTGCCGACGACCTTGTTGTTCGCCGACGTTATCTTCGCCCCGATTTCCCAGTTCATGCCGGTCTCATCCTTGACCGGGTTGTACGCGCCCCGGCCCCGCAGGAGCTCCACGAACTGATTCACCGAAGTCACCCGGGTGCCCAGATACTGGAAGGAACCGCCATTCTGACTGAGGGCGCTTTGGATGACCGGCAGTTCGTTGCCGACAAAGACGCCGCCCACGTTGCTCACGTTGAACTGAAAGGTCTTGGACACCGAGGCGTAGAGATTGAGTTCCTTGGTGACCGCGAAGGATACCCCGCCCATCCAGGCATCACCCTGTTTTCTGTAAACCCGTTGAGTCTTGATATAGTTGGCCCCGTAGCCCCACACGTCCGGCGGATAGGTCAGCGGATCCTTCCACGCATCGACCGGCGTGATAAACCACGGGTAGTTCGGCACCAGATTCTGGCCCACTTCCTCAAAGGTCTGCCGGCGGTAACCCGCTATAACATTGAGACGATCATCCATGAGCGCCGCCTGGTAATTCACATACGCCGCGGAGTTGCGGGGTTCGTAGCCGTCCAGCCAGACGCGGTTGAGCGGGAAGAGCTTGTCAATCGTCGGAAAAACTTCGAATCCCGGATCGAAATCGCTGTAAACGGCTTTCACGAGCTTGATCTGGCCGTTGCGGTCGCGGACGACTTGGTTGACGGTCGGCACTCCGGTGTCGTGCCCACGGCCTTCACCCACGAGATTATCTGCCACTTGGGTGCCACCGGTCGTGCCGTAACCGGGATTGGCGACCGGGTTCGTCGCACCGGGCACCTGACCGAAGTAGGGATTGAACCGGATGTCGTTGCCGAAGAAGTTCTGCAACCACTTCGCCCGATTGTACCCGACCAGAACCTTATGTTTGATGCCGGCGAGCCCGAACTTGAAAATCAGGTCCAGCTGCTGCTGGTTGGTTTTGCGGTAGTAGCCGGAGGTGGCACTGCCCGCGACGTTCCAGTGGACGCCATCGGCGTAAGGCGTGGTGATCCCTTCGATGTTATTGAAGCGGCTGTTGTCGTTCTGCATCACGTAACGGCCGTCGAGCCATTCGAAGGGGGCGAAGTCCACCGTCGTCGTGAAGACATCGACGTCGTTCATCGTGCGGGCCCCACGGCTGGTGTAGTTGAAAGCCTCGTCCTTGATAAACTGACCCCGCCCGTTCGTATAGTACGCACCGCGCTCGACGCCCGTATAGGCGGGCAGCGCGAAGTTGCCGGTCGCGAGGCGCTTGTTATTGATGTAGGTTCCATAGGCGAGGCTGGGCGTGTTCACGGAGTTGGCGACCTTGGCGCTCCCGACGGCCGCCGCCTTCCAGCCGGCGAAATCGCTCCAGATCCAATCATAGTCGTTCTGGTTGAAGCTCTCCCGGAGATATTCCAGATCAAGGTTGATCTTCAATTTGCCGCTTTCAAAGGGCAGAATCGTCAGGCTCGGCGTGAGATTGATGTTCTTGCGGGACTCAAAACGACGCTCACCCGGCGTATCTTCCCAACCGCCGACCATGCGGAACGCAGCCTTCTTGCTCAGCACGACGTTGATATCCGCCACGACCTTTTCCCCATTCTCGTCGTTCAGCGAATATTTGAACGTGTCCGGAATCTTTATGAACGAAGGCTGCTTCGAGATATAATTGACCACGCCACCGGGAAACCCTTGGCCGAAAAACACCGCCGCAGGGCCCTTCACCACTTCGATGCGATCCACACTGTCCATGTTGTAGGAAATATAACGGAAAAGTCCGTTGCGCATGATGGTGTTCATCGCAAAGCCGCGCATCGTGAACGCGCCTTGCGCCGTCGCCTCGTTACCGGGGCGGCGCATCGCATAGCGGGTATCCCCAGAGGCCGACGACGTATAGCGCAGCAAATCCATCAGCGAACGCGCGTTGGTGTCGTCGAGGAACTCACGCGAAAGCACGGAGATCGCCATCGGCACTTTTTGGATTTCCATGCCGATACGGGTGGCCGTGGCGGCATTGGTCTTCAGGTAGCCAAAATCCTTGTCGCTCGTGACCTCGAAGGCGGTGAGCACCACGACGGAAGGATCGCGCACGGCCGCCGGAGCCGTGGCACCGGCGCGGACCGGGGCCGCGGCCGGAGCGGCAGCCGGGGCGATCGCCGGCACCGGAGCCGGCGCAGGCTTCACCCCTAGGCGGGCCTCGATTTCGGCAAACCGCCGACGCAGGTCCGCATTCTCCTGACGGAGCGCCTCATTTTCCTGCCGCAGGGTTTTCGCACTGTCATCCGCGGCCGCTCCGAAGGAGGCGGTCAGCGCAAACAAGACCGCAAAACAGGCGGCCAAGCGGTGTTTTGTCCTGCGCATGAGGCAGGTGGGATTGGGGTTCATCATAGTGGTATTTCTTGGACGGAGTCCGAGGGCGGACGCGTCAGCCGGAAGGGGGTGGGACTGCCTTGGCGGCAGCGGGTCGGGGTTGGTTCAAACCAACGAGGGGCAAGGGGCGAGAGCGTAACTGACAGGGAATAAAATCGATGGGGTGAGTGCGAACACCGGGGGGAAATACGGTGGACCAAGGCCACAACTGACCTATATCTATTAAACTAAGAGCTTGTTCGGAAATGTCGCTTCGCTTGAATTGGAAGCGTTGCAATCGCCGCCGAAAGCCACGGTCCGCTCCCTCGCCGAACTCTGCGGCGTCTCCTCGGCCACCGTCTCGCGCGCGCTCTCAGGGCATCCCAACGTCCGGACCGGGCTGCGCGAGCGCGTGCTCGCGCTGGCCAAAACGCACGGCTACACCCGCAATCAATTGGTTAGTAAATTGATGGCTCACGTGCGGGGCGATCGCACAACCCGCTTTATCGGCAGCCTCGCCGTGGTGCACGTCCCCTCGCCCAAGCAGCCGCAGCTCCTGCCCATGCAGCGACGCATCATCGAGGGTGCGGCCGCGCGCGCCCGCGAACTGGGCTTCCAAATCGAAACCTTCAGGCTGGGCGCCGGCGGCCCGGGCCCGGCGACCCTGGGCCGGGTACTGCGGGCGCGCGGCGTGCTGGGCGTAGTTTTCCTCCAGCCCAATTCCAACGACACAACCGCCGGGTTCCCCTGGTCCCAGTTCGCATCGCTGCAAATCGACTACGCCTCGCCTCGTATCGTTCAGCACACGGTTTCGCTCGACCATCATTTCACCCTAATTTGCGCCCTCGACCGCTTGCGGACACTCGGCTACCGGCGCGCGGGGCTTTTCATCGCCCGCCACAAAGACGAACGGCTCGCGCACAAATGGTCCGCCGCGTTCCGTTCGTTTCAAGAAAATCAGGGCGGCATCGGGGAGGTGCCGGTGCTGACGCGCGACGCCATCACGTGCGCGGAATTTATGGCCTGGCAGGGCGCACACCGCCCCGACCTCGTCATCGGCCACGTCGATCGGGCGCTGGTTTGGCTTAAACGGGCCCGGATCGCCGTGCCCGTGGATCTGGGCTTCTTCAACCTGAACTGGAACGAGCGCACGCAGGCATGCGCGGGACTCGATCTGCGCCCGGAACTCCACGGTATCGTCGCGGTTGAGACGCTGGCGGCGCAAATCCACC
>CAJAYO010000089.1 GCA_903948415.1 uncultured Opitutia bacterium
CTTCGCGTCCGAGAACGCATCGGTGTAGGTCCCTTCAAAGTACACGATCCGGCCGCCCTCCTGGTCGAAGAACGCGTGCTGCGCCAGGTTGTAGAAATTATACGCGCCATGCGTCGCCACCCGCCGCCCGTAACCCCACGGCCCCAACGGCGTATCGGCCTCCGCAAACCATACTTCACCGGGCCGGTCGGCAAAAAACCCGATCCACCGCTTTCTGAATTCGTTCCACGCCACCGATTCCACCCCGCGCCCCAGCGGATTTCCCGTCACGAAATCCCGCTTGGCCGGGTAGTCGTCTTCCGCCCCGAGTTTCTTCTGCGCGACCAGCTCTTTCAACCGGCCGGAGCCGAGCCGGTCGGCGCCCGCCTTCCAGGAAAACCGCGCCCGGCCCGTGCCGTCGCGCTCGACCACGGTGTCCGCCCCCCGCCAGCGACCGTCACCCGCCACGCAGGTCAGCGCTTCATAATTCCCCAGTTCCTGCATCGCCGGCAGCCGGGCCGGCACCCGGTACTCGGGAAAAAGGTACACATACTCCCGGTCATCCAGGCGGGCGCGAAACGGGTGCGCGGACTGGTGCGGATCATGGAGATCCCAGCGGCGCACCGACTCAAACGCGCCCCGCGCATCGTCCCAGACCAGAAGGTGCCATTCCTGGGCGGACCCGAGGTCCCGGTGCACGGCCAGCCGCGTCACCAAACGCTCCCTCCCCTGCTCATCCCGGACAGTCACCGGTCCTTCCACCCAGCGCATGCCATAATCGGGATGAGTGACCATGGGGCGGCTGAACCCTTGCGCGTCGGTAAAATACTCAAGATCGACGCCCAGCCCCGGATCAAGTCCTCCGCGCCCGGGCCAGGCGGACGTCGCCCCGGCGGTGCCGAAGTGGCCGAGCGGATAGCTCGCGCGTTCGGTGTCGCCCCAGAACCAGTAAAGTTTTCCCTGATACGGCGTCGCGACGACGGTATCCTGGCCCAGCACCTGGCCGTTCAGCACCGGCCGCTGCGTCGGGACCGGCCGCGCCAGCAGCACGCTGTCGCGGTAGACGCCCGCGCCCGTGACACGATAGAGGCGTTCGGCCACATTCGTCCGCGGGAGCCTGATCGTGGCGCTGCTGCCCGCGACGGGAGTCACCTTCAATCCGCGGTAGCCCATGCCGTCGGCCGGATATTCGTAGCCCGGACTCCGGACGTGGAGGAACACCTCGGTGCCCATCAGCCCAGGCTCGTCGAACGCGACGAAGCCGTTGCTGTCCGACCACCAGGCCGTTTCGTTGACGGCCCGAAGCTCGACGAGCGGCACGCCGCGCCCCGTGGCCGCATCCACAATTCGGATCGCGAAAAAATCCTCCGGCGCCGCCGCGGCAGTCCCGATCAGGCCCGGCCAAAGTCCGACCCAGCCCAGGGCCTGCCATCGCGCGAACAGCCGGAGGACGCGGCGACCGAATTTCATCGCGATTGATCATCATTGCACTCCGGCAGAGTGCGAGAAAAACAGCGCCGGCGGGCAGCGGCCGGTGGGGCGAGGGCGGGTTCGATCTTGAGCCAGGGCGCCGCGTGCCGGATGGGGTGCGGATTGAGACGCTCGAACATCGGGCCCGGCCCATTGACGCCGACCGGCCATCGGTTCTCGCCCGCGGCCGCAAGCCAGGATGCAAAATGCAGTGGGCGGAGCGACGCTACCCTGCACCCCCGGGGCGAAGCCACCGCAGTCAGGGCGGGGCTCCGCGCCACCGGCCTGGACGTCAATCCGCCGCAACGATGCCAACCGGCGGCGGGTCACTTTCCCGAAGCGCGCCTCGTTGACGGCCCGCCCCTCGATTAAACCGGCCCATCGGCCCTCCCCGATCGAGCTCGGCCTCATCGCCCCCACCGCCCGCCTCCGCAAACAACCGCCCGCGGCCGCCGCCCGCAGCCAAATCGGCGCCGACCTGAGCCCCGAATCTTCCCACCGTCCCGCCTCCGCCCCACTCCGCGCTTGAAGCGCCCGCCCCTTTCGCGCTGCCTGCGGACCTCGCCGCGATGCCGCCCCCCACCGATCAAGCCCGCTGGTTCTCCGAAGAGGTCGATCCTCACCGCGCGGCCCTGCGCGCCTACGTGCAGCGGGCGTTTCCCGGCGTGCGCGATGTCGACGATGTCGTCCAAGACTCGCTCCTCCGCCTCTGGACCGCCCGCGCGGGCCGCCAAATCGGCTGCGCCCGCGCCTTTCTCTTTAAGATCGCCCGCAACCGCGCCCTCGACCTCCTGCGCCACGATCGGGCTTCGCCTCTCCTCGTCGTAAGGGATTTGGCCGCGTTGTCCGTGGCAGAGGATGGCCCCTCTCCCGCCGATGCCCTCACCACCACGGAAAAAATCGAACTGGTCGCCGCCGCCATCGCCGACTTGCCCGACCGTTGCCGCGAGATCGTCGTCCTCCGCAAACTCTCCGGCCTCTCGCAACGCGAGGTCGCCACGCGCCTCGGCCTCTCCGAGCGCACCGTCGAAGTCCAGGTCGCCCGCGGCACCCGCCGCTGCGCGGACTTTCTCCGCCGTCGCGGCCTGACCGCCCCCGACGCGGCTCTCTGATCATGCCCGCCGGCCCGCCCACTCCGCCGCTCTCTCCGGACCACGCCCTCGACTGGCCCGGCCGCACCGCCACGGCCGGAGCCGTGCTCGCCGCCGTCGAACGCCGCGTGCACCACCGCCGCCGGCTCCGTCGCCGCGCCGCGGCGGCCGTCGCCTCGCTCGCCCTGCTCGTGGTCGCCGGGGCGACGTGGTTTCGCCCCGCCTCTTTCCCGGCTGCGGCCGCACTCGCCCACGGCGCCACGCTCACCCAACCCACGCGCCAACTCCTCGCCGACGGTTCGCAGATCGAACTCAACGGCGACGCCCAGGTGCGCGTCGAATTTTCCCCCACCGTCCGTCGCGTCACCCTCGCGCGCGGCGAGGCCCACTTCGAAGTTGCCCACGACCCCGCCCGCCCCTTCGTCGTGGTGGCGGGCGACATTTCGGTGCGCGCCGTCGGCACCGCCTTCTCCGTGCGGCTCGCCCCGCGCGACGTGAACGTCCTCGTCACCGATGGCCGCGTCGCCGTCGACCGCGCCACCGCCGATCCCGTCGCCACCCCGGTGCAACCCCTCGCCTTCGTCTCCCAAGGCGCCGCCGTCGCCGTTGCGCCCGCCGATCTCGCGCCGCACGCCCCGGCCCCCGCCGTCGTGGACGTGTCCGGCCCCGAGCTCGCCGAACGGTTGGCCTGGCGCGTGCCCCGCCTCGAATTCAACGACACCCCGCTGCGCGAGGCCGTGACGCTCTTCAACCGCCATGGCAACGTGCGCCTCAGTCTCGCCGCGCCGGCCCTCGGCGAGCTGCGCGTCAGCGGTTTCGTCCGCGCCGACAATACCCCGGCTCTCCTGCAGCTCCTGCGCGCCGACTACGGCATCGAAGCGCAGCCTCTCGGCGACCGTGCGTTCGTGCTGAGCCGCCCGCGCTGATCGCCCGCCGCTCGTACGTCGCCGATTGTCGTAAGGGATTTTCCGGCCCCGTCCGTGGTGACCCCGACGACGCAACGCGTCCGCCTCCCACCTCATGCCGCGTCCCACGCCCCCTCTTCGCCTGCTTTGGTTCCTGACGCTGCTCTGCGTGCCGGGCCTTCGCGCCTATGCGGCCGACGCGGGCCGGCGGGCCTTCAACCTGCCGGCGGACGACGCGGAAAACGCGCTCCGCCTGTTTGCGACCCAGTCCGGCCTGGAGGTGCTTTTTTCCCGCCCCTCGACCGCCGGCGTCCGCACCCCGGCGCTCCAAGGCGACTTTGCCCCGCTCGAAGCGATCAACCGCCTGCTCGCCGGCACCCCGCTCGTGGCCACTCCCGAACCCCGCTCCGGGGCCATCGTGGTCAGCCGCCCACGGGCCGCCGCCCAGCCAGCGCCCGGCCGAGACCCGGGCTCTCCCGCCGAGCCGCCCACCCAACTTATGACCAACCCGCACAAATCCCCCCGCCTGCTGCTCGCCTCCCTCGCCGGCTGGCTCGCCGCCTCCACGCCTGCGGCGGCCCAGACGGCACCGGGCTCCCCGTCCGCCGCCGGCACCGCCGCCAAGGAAACCATCAAGTTGGAATCCTTCGTCGTCACCGGTTCCAATATCCCCACCGCCGCCGACGCCGTCGCCGTGCCCGTCACCGTGATCAATCGCGAAGAGATTGAGCGCACCGGCCTCGGCTCCAATCTCCTCGAGGTCGTGCAAACCCGCATGCCCAGTTTCGCCGGCAGCGGCAACCTCGGTGCGACGAACGGCAATATCGCCGGCGGCAACGCCACCTCCGGGGGCTCGCAACTCTCGCTGCGCAATCTCTCCACCCTCGTCCTCCTCGATGGCCGCCGCTTGCCCGACAGCGGGGCCAGCGCCCGCGGCGGTCGCTCCTTCGTCGACGTAAACCAGATCCCGCTCGCCGCCATCCAGTCCATGGAGGTCCTCACGGACGGCGCCTCGGCCATCTATGGTTCCGATGCCGTCGGCGGCGTCGTCAACGTGAAACTGAAACACGACTATCAAGGCCTGGAAATCGGCGGACGCTACGCGATGTCGACGGCCGACGGCGACTACTCGCAGCGCTCCGCCTATCTGGTCGCCGGCGCCAATACCGAACGCATGAGCGTCACGGTTTCACTCTCCCAGTCGCGCATCACGCCTTTGCTCCAGTCCGAACGCCCGTTCTCCAATCCGCAACGGGGCAAGTCGGCGACGATTTCCGGCGCCTTGGGCCAGTCGTCGACCGCGTTTCCCACGGCGTTTCTGCGGCCCGGTTTGAATTCCCCCAGCCTCGCCACCGCGACCGGGCCCGCGGCGGTCTTTGCCGATCTGAACGCCTTGGTCGCCTCCGGCATCTATCAAGCCTCCTCCGTCCAGCCGATCGCCGATACCTTCGATCTCGCGCCGTTCGTCACGCTCACCCTCCAATCCCGCAAAAACGCGATCACGCTGGCGAGCACGCTCAAACTCATCCCCGACCGGCTCGAGCTGTTCGTCGAGGCCATGGACTCCTCGAGCGATAGTTGGTCGCAACAAGGCGCGCTCGGCATCACGACCGCGGTCCCGGCCAACGCCCCCTACAATCCCACGCGTTCGGCCTTGTTTGCGGCCTTCCGTTACACCCCGGACGTGCGCCGCGCGGACAACGCCGCGCACTTGCGGCGTCTCGTGGGCGGCTTCCGCGGCAAGCTCGGCGAACGTCTCCAGTGGGAGGCCGGTTACAACACCAATACCAACCGGCTCGAAAACTCACTCGGCGGACAATACTACTCCCCCAATCTCCAGCTGGCCCTCGCCGGCGGTTACGATGCCAATGGCAACCCGCAGGTCGGCGGTCGCTATGCCCGGATCTTCCGCAACTACAACGCCCCGGCCAACACGACCACCCTCGCGCAATGGCAGGCCGCCATCACTCCGGCCAATTCTCTCGTGCAGCCCGCGATCGACCTCCTCGCGCGTCCCGAGGGGATCTCCCCCGCCGTCTTCGACAACATCCGCGGCGCGACCGCCAACCTCTTCGAGGCGGGGCTCACCCAACTCGATGCCCGGGTCTCCGGTTCGCTCTTCGATCTGCCCGCCGGTCCGTTCGGCGCCGCGCTCGGCGTGGACTATCGCCGCGAAAAACTGACCGGAACCCCCGACGAAAATTCCTTCAGCAGCGGGCCCACCTCCCGGCGTTGGCAGAACGGAAACTTTTTCGACCCGATCTCCCGCGACCGCACCATCGAGGCCGGGTTCGCCGAGATTCGCGTGCCCGTCACGAGCGAGCGCATGGACCTGCCCGGCTTGCGCCTGCTCGAGCTTTCGGCCGCCTACCGTTATGAAAAATACAGCGATGCCGGCGCTTCCCGCGTCCCGAAATACGGCGTGCGCTGGCGCCCGCTGGGCGATGAACTCACCGTCCGCGGCACTTACTCCGAGGCCTTCGTCGCCCCGTCCCTCTTCTCGCTCTTCGGTCCCACCACCGAGGGCGCCACCGCCGCCGGCGTCATCCAGACGGTCTTCGGCGTGCCCGGTTTCGCCCGCCAACGCTCCGGCGCCAATCCGGACCTCAAGCCGTCCACGGCCAAAACCTCCTCGTTCGGGGTCGTCTATTCCCCGAAGGCCCTGCAGCGGCTCACGCTCGGGATCGACTACATCGAGGTGAAACAACTCTCCTTGGTCGGCGTGGCCGGTGCGGCCAACATTCTCGGCAGCGTCAATGCCTCCGGAACCGCGTCACCTTTCATCGGCCAGGTGGCCATCGGCAACTTCCCCACCAATCCCGATCCTTCCCTGCCGGCCCCCACGCGCATCACCGCACCCGGCCAGCTTGCGGCGCTGCTCCGTTCGGGCGTGTCGCCCAACGTGGTCTTCGTCACCGACTCCCGCGTCAACATCGCCGGCCAAAAGTTGAAGGCGCTCGACGTCTCGGCGGCCTACGAATTCCCCAAATCCGCGTTCGGCAAATTCAACCTCAGCACCGCCGGAACGTTCTTCCTCGATTACCAGTTCCAAGCCCTCCCGACGCAGGCCTACTACGAATACGCCGGGCACGTCACCACCCTCAACGAGGGCCAGGGCACGATCCCCGGCATGAAGTGGTTCACCGCGCTCAATTGGAGCCGGGATCGCTGGTCCGCGACCCTCAACAACACGTCCATTTCCAGCGTCGTCGATCTCGGTGCCGGCGGCATCGTCTTCGCCAACAGCACGAGCCTCAAGCGCGTGCCGGTGCCCTCCTACACCTCGTGGGACACGTCGGTGTCCTACGCCTTCAAGCACATCGGCCTCCCGGGCGGAACGAAACTTTTCTCCGGCCTGAAACTCACCCTCGGCGTCAACAATCTCGCCGACCAGCTGCCCCCCTCCGCCCCGCAGGCCTTCGGCGGCGACGTCGGCGTCGACCTCGCCACCTACAATCCCATCGGCCGTCTCTGGTATGTCAGCGCCGGGCTGAAATTCTAACGGCTCCCTTGCGGGCCGGCCCGCCGGCCGCTTCCCTCTCCCCGATGAAACCTGCAGCGCGTTCGTGGTTCGCGGCGTTCGCCGCTCTCCTCCTGGCCTCGGCGACCCTCGCCGCCGAGCCGCGGCCCAACATCCTGCTCGTGGTGGTGGACGATCTGCGTTTCGACGACTTCGGCGCCGCCGGCCACCCGTTCGCGCGCACGACCCATCTGGATCGCGTCGCGCGCGAGGGCGCGCAGTTCAAGAATTTCTTCGCGGTCACGCCGCTGTGTTCCCCGAGCCGCGCCAACATCCTCACCGGCCTCGAAACCCGCCACCACGGCATCCTCGACAACACCGAACGCAGCCCGCTCAGCCATCGGTTGCCGACGTTCGCGCGGACGCTCCAGGCCGCCGGCTACCACACCGGCTTCATCGGCAAATGGCACATGGGCAACGACCCCACCCCGCGGCCGGGCTTCGACTACTGGGTGGGGATGAAGGGCCAGGGCGAGGTGAAGGACCCGGAGCTCTTCGAGAACGGCAAGCTGGCGAGCGCCCCCGGCTACGTGACGGATATCTTCACCCAACGCGCCGTCAGCTTCATCCAACAGCCCCGCACCGCGCCGTTCCTCCTCATGTTGTCCCACAAGGCGCTTCATCCCAACAATCGCCAGCAGGCCGATGGGACGTCGGTGCGGATCGGCGAGGGCGGTTTCATCCCCGCCGAGCGGCACAAAGCTCTCTACGCCGATGCCCGCCCGCCGCGCCGCGGCAACTATGCGGTGCCGCCCCAGGGCAAGCCCGCCCTCGAGCGCCCCCTCCCCGGCTTGCCACCCCTCGGGCCCGACACCGTCACCCCCGATGAAACCATCCGCGACCGCCTGCGCATGCTCGCCGCCGTCGACGAGGGCCTCGGGCAGATCTTCGCCGAACTGGAAAAACAGGGCACCCTCAACCAAACCGTCGTGATGGTGATCGGCGACAACGGCTACTTCTACGGCGAACACGGCCTCAGTCAGGAGCGTCGTCTCGCCTATGAGGAATCCATCCGCCTGCCCCTGCTCGTGCGTTATCCGCCGCGCGTCAAGGCCGGCACGGAGCCCACCGGGATGGCGCTCACCACGGACCTCGCGCCGACCCTCGTAGAACTCGCCGGCGCGCCCGCCCTGCCCGACATCGACGGCCGCTCGCTCCTGCCGCTCTTCTCGCGCACCCCGGCAAACTGGCGCAGCTCTTTCCTCGTCGAATATACAACCGATCGCGTGTTTCCGCGCACCGTGAACATGGGCTACGACGCCGTGCGAACCGAGCGCTACAAATTCATCCGTTACCGCGACCTCGCCGGCATGAACGAGCTCTACGATCTCCAACAAGACCCCTTCGAACTCACCAACCTCATCGGCTCGCCCGCCGCCGCCGGTCTGCGCCAGCAAATGGAAGCCGAACTCGGGCGACTGCTCGCATCACCGCGCCCAGCCGCCCCACCGGGGCGCCGGTGACGCATCGCGTCTTGTCCGCCCGCCGGGAGCCGTCAGCGTCACCGCCTGGGTTCACCCCTCGCCGATGACCACTCCCGCCCGTCTCGCCTGTTTGTTTTTGACCGCCACGCTCGCGTGTGCCGCCGCCGAACGCCCCCGCCTCGCCGTCCTCACCGACCTCGGCGGCGATCCCGACGACCAGCAGTCGCTCGTGCGCCTCATGGTCTACGCCAACGAATTCGACCTCGAACTCCTCGCCGCCAGCGCCGCCGGCACCCGCGGCGAGTTGAAGGAATCCGTCACGCGCCCCGACCTCATCCGCCAGATCGTCGACGCCTACGGCGAAGTCCTCCCCCACCTCTCGCGCCACGCCACCGGTTGGCCTTCCGCCGATCAACTCCGCGCCCGCATCGTCTCCGGCAATCCGTTACGCGGCCGCGACCACCTCGGGGCGGGCCACGACACCGCCGCGTCCCGCGCCCTCATCGCCCGCATCGACGCCGGCTCCCCCGCTCACCCGCTGAACGTCGCCATCTGGGGCGGCCAGACCGACCTCGCCCAGGCGCTCTGGCGCGTCAAACAGGACCGCGGCCCCGCCGGACTCGCCGCCTTCGCGGCCCGCTTCCGCGTCTATGATATCAACGACCAGGACGGCCTGGCCGACTGGCTGCGCACCGAATTCCCCGGCCTCCACTACCTCCTCGCGACGCGCCCCGCCGGTCGCGACAAACGCGAGGGCACCTATCGCGGCATCTATCTCACCGGCGACGAATCCCTCACCAGCCGCGACTGGATCGATCGTCACGTGCGCTCCACCGGCCCGCTCGGCGCGCTCTATCCCCTCCACACCTGGACCGCGCCCAATCCCCACGCGTGCATGAAGGAGGGCGACACGCCGTCATGGTTCTTCTTTCTCCCGCTCGGCGGCAACGATCCCGCCGACCCGACCAAGCCCGGCTGGGGTGGCCAATTCGCCCGTGACCCCGACGGCTGGTCCCGCGATCTCCCCGCGCGTCCGGACTTCGACCCGCGCACCACCGTCAGCCGCTGGCGCCCCGATTTCCAACGCGACTTCGCCCAACGCATGGCGTGGTGCCTGCCGCCCTGATCGGCCCCGGATCGGTTCTTGTCCGCGATCGGATCGACCGCCACCGTAACGTCGTTTCTCGCCGTTCGTCCTTTCATTCCTGCTACACCGCCACCCGCCCCGTCGCCTTGTTCCTTCCATGATTATCGCCCGCCGTTGCTTCACCACGCTTCTCTCGCTCCTGCTCGTCGCGACCGCCCTCGCCGCGACGCCCGCCCGCCCGCCCAACATCATCTTCTTCCTCAGCGACGATCTCGCCCAGGGCGACGTCGGCGCCTACGGACAAAAACTCATCCAGACCCCGCGGCTCGACCGCATGGCGCGCGAGGGTACGCGTTACACCCAGGCGTTCTGCGGCACGACCGTCTGCGCCCCGTCGCGTGCCTCGCTCCTGACCGGTCTCCACACCGGCCACTCTCCCGTGCGCGGCAACTGGGAGGTTACCGGCGAGGGCCAGCTCCCGCTGCCCGAGAAAACCGTCACCGTCGCGCAGATCCTGAAAACCGCCGGCTACGCCACCGCCGTCGCTGGCAAATGGGGCATGGGAATGTTCGATACCACCGGCAGCCCGCTGAAAAAAGGCTTCGACCACCAGTTCGGTTACAACTGCCAGCGCCACGCCCACTCGTATTTCCCCGCGTTCCTCTACAATGACGGCCGCCGCTTCGACCTCCCCGGCAACACCGGCAAGGGCGTCGGCCCCCTCTACGCGCAAAATCTCATCCAGGCCGACGTGCTCCAATGGGTCCGCACGAAAAAAGACCAGCCCTTCTTCCTCTTCTACGCCATCACGCTCCCGCACGGAACCCACGAGATCGATGACTTCGGGATCTACGCCGATAAGCCCTGGCCCGCCCAGCAGAAAGCCTACGCCGCCCAAGTCACCCGCCTCGACCGCGACCTCGGCCAACTCCTCGATCTTCTCGCCGAACTCAAACTCGACGACACCACGCTCGTCATGGTCGCCGGCGACAACGGCTCCTCCTTCGAACCGTCCTCCGCCATGGGCAAACTCTTCGATCAGGCCGGCAACGGCCTGCGCGGCTACAAACGCGCCCTCTACGAAGGCGCGCTCCGCCAGGCCGCGATCTCGCGCTGGCCCGGCGTCATCCCCGCCGGTCGCGTCACCGACGGACCGTGGGCCTTCTGGGATTTTCTACCCACCGCCACCGAACTCGCCGGCGCCAAGCTCCCCGCCGGCTTCCAGCCCGACGGCCTCTCCCTCGTCTCCTTCCTCAAAGGCGGCCCCGCCCCGACGCGCGAATATTTTTACTGGGAACTCCACGAGACCAACAAGCCGCTCCAAGCCGTCCGCTTCGGCGATTGGAAAGCCATCCGCAACGGCCCCGGCCTCCCCCTCGAACTCTACCACCTCGCCACCGATCTCGCCGAGTCCCAGAACGTCGCCACCGCCCACCCCGACGTCGTCGCGCGCGCCGAGTCGCTCATGAAGACCGCGCACGTTGACGACCCCAACTGGCCCCTCACCGGGCGCGCCGCCGCCCGCGACGCCGACCGCGCGAAGAATGCCAAATCCACGAAGCAATCGAAATAACCCGGCTTCGCGTCCCCTTTACCCATGCGTCTCCCCCCCGTTTTTTCCTCACCTGCGTTCCGCTGGGTTCCCCTCCTCGTCTTCGTCGCCTGCTCCGCCCTCGCCGCCGAAGCCCCCGTCGGCACCGCCCACGTCTACAAACGCGTTGGCGACCGCGCCCTGAAACTGTTCGTCGTCTCGCCCCCCGACGCCAAACCCACCGATCGCCGCCCGGCCCTCGTGCTCTTCCACGGCGGCGGCTGGACCGGCGGCGCCCCCACCCAGTTCAACACCCAAGCCGCCTACCTCGCCTCCCGCGGCCTCGTCTGCGTCCAGGTCGAGTATCGCCTGCTCGACAAAACCGACAAGGCCCCGCCCGTCATCTGCGTGCAGGACGCCCAATCCGCCCTGCGCTGGGTCCGCTCCCACGCCGCCGCCCTCGGCGTCGACCCCGCCCGCATCGGCGCCGGCGGCGGCTCCGCCGGCGGACACCTCGCCGCCTTTGTCGGCCTCGCCAACGGCCACGACGATCCCGCCGATGACCTGACCATCTCCCCGCGCGCCGCCGCCCTCGTCCTCTTCAACCCCGTCTTCGACAACGGCCCCGTCGGCGGCTGGGGCCAGGCCCGCGTCGGCGGGCGCGTGAAAGAATTCTCCCCCGCCCACAACATCACCGCCGACGACCCGCCCACCCTCGTCTTCCTCGGCCGCAACGACAATCTCATCCCCGTCGCCACCGTGGAGCGTTTCGCCGCCGCCATGAAATCGGCCGGCGTCCGCTGCGACACGTTTTACTACGACGCCCAGCCCCACGGCTTCTTCAACCAGGAGCCCTACAAGACCCGCACGTTGATCGAAGCCGACAAATTCCTCGCCTCCCTCGGCTGGCTCAACGGTCCGCCCACCCTCCCCGCGCCGGACGGCGCCGCTTCTCCCCCCTCGGCAAATCAGCCGAAAACCAAGACCCATCCGTAGCCCGCGCCACGGGTTTCTCCGCGCCCGAAACCACCGGTCATTTTTCCTCTCGGTTCCCCATGCTTCGCCCCTTCCTTCACCCGCTTCGCGCGGCCTTGCTCCTCCTCGCCGCCATCACCGCACCGCGTGCGCTCGCCGCCCCCGCCCCGCGCCCACCCAACATCGTCTTCATCCTCGCCGACGATCTCGGCTACGGCGACCTCGGCTGCTACGGCCAAAAACGCTTCGCCACGCCCCACCTCGACCGGCTCGCCGCCGAGGGCCTGCGGTTCACCCAGCACTACAGCGGGGCCACCGTCTGCGCCCCGTCGCGTTCCGCCTTGTTCACCGGCCTCCACACCGGTCACACCCCGATCCGCGGCAACCTCGAGGTCCAGCCCGAGGGCCAACACCCGCTGCCCGCCGACACCCGCACCCTCGCGAAACTCCTCCAACGCGCCGGCTACGCCACCGGCGTCTTCGGCAAGTGGGGTCTCGGTTTTCCCGGCTCCGAGGGCACCCCGCGCCGTCAGGGCTTCGACCGTTTCTTCGGTTTCAACTGCCAGCGCCTCGGCCACCACTACTACCCCGACCACCTCTGGGACGACGACACGAAGGTCCCGCTCGCGGGCAACGCCGACCGCCGCAACGCCGACTACGCCCCCACCCTCATCCACCAACAGACCCTCGGCTTCATCGAGGCCAACCGCGACCGACCGTTCTTCTGCTTTGTCACCACCATCATCCCGCACGCCGAACTCGCCGCCCCGGAAAGCTACCTCGCGCGCCACCGCGGCAAATACGGCCCGGAGAAACCGTATCAGGGCGTCGACGACGGTCCGACCTTCCGCCAGGGCCCCTACGCGTCCCAGCCCGACCCACACGCCGCCTACGCCGCGATGATCAATCTCCTCGACGACCAGGTCGGCGAAATCGTCGCCACCCTCCGCCGCCTCGGCCTCGCCGAAAACACCCTCGTCGTCTTCACCTCCGACAACGGCCCCTCGCGCGAAGGCGGCTCCGACCCCGCCTATTTCAACAGCAGCGGCGGCCTCCGCGGCGTGAAACGCGACCTCTACGAAGGCGGCATCCGCGTGCCGCTGATCGCCCACTGGCCCGGCACCGTCGCCCGCGGCACGGTCTCGACGCACGTTTCCGCTTTCTGGGATTGGCTGCCCACCTTCGCCGAACTCGCCGGACAGCCCGCCCCC